>CAMPJQ010000602.1 GCA_946886925.1 uncultured Terrimonas sp. | reverse complement strand
CATTATTATAAAATAATTATTTCTTCTATATTCCTGCTAATCCTGTTTTCCTGTAACAAGAAGCTGGACCTGCCCAGTGATGGGCGAATTACCATTGACCAGGTATTCAGCGATTATAACAGAACGCGTGGATATCTTAATTCATGTTACGGGCATTTACCTGCTCCTTATATGGACAGGGCATCATTTACAGATGAAGCGCAGGATGCAGATGATATTACTTCCGGCTCAAGATACACCATGTGGTATGGTGGTAATATAACTTCGCAAACCTATGCACGGTATTCTTCGGATGGAAGCCCCTGGGCACAACTTTTTCAGGGCATCACCAAATGCAATACATTCATTGAAAACATAAGAACCGCTACGGTGTATGCCAGCGATGAAGTAAAAGCAGGATGGACAGCACAGGCGCATACCTTAAGGGCTTTGTATTACCTGCAATTGATTAAGCGATATGGCGGTGTACCTATTTTTGATAAACCATTGGATATACTGCACGATTTTAGTAAGGACAACCGCGCTACGTTTGGAGAAGTTGTGAAATTTATTTTAGCCGATTGCGATTCTGCACTGGCTGTTCCCAATACACAAGATGGGTTTTCCTGGAACATTTACGATAACCAGTTTGGCATTATGAGCCGCGCTGTAGCATATGCTATCAAATCGCAGGCAATAACTTATGCCGCCAGTCCTTTATGGTCCGATGGCACTTACAGTTGGGCAGATGCGGCACAGGTAACGGCTGAAGCTTTGCAGCAGTGCCTGGCAAACGGGTATAAACTCTTTGATGAAGTGCCTGCCTCCGGCATTGCACAGAATGCTTACGCGTTGTATTTTTTTACAACATCCAACGACCAGCGTGCTGTGGATAAGGAAACCATTTACCAGGGTGGCGCTCAAATGCAGTTATGGAAATTTGCCGGGTTGCCCAGCACTCCGGGTATGGAAAAAGCAGGCCCATGCCCTACACAGGAGCTGGTAGACAGTTATGAAATGGCCAATGGCGAAGCCCCTATCAGCGGTTATTCAGACGCCAGCCGGCTGGTACCCATTGTCAACCCTGCTTCAGGATACGATGAAACAAATCCATATGCCGGGCGCGACCCCAGGTTTTACGCTTCCATTTATTACAATGGGGCAGTGAGAAACCTGGATCAGCCTGCCGGCAAAAAAGTAGAAACATTTGTGGGTGGAGAAGAGGAGATATCAGCACTAAACCGAAAACATACACGAACCGGCTATTACCAGCGTAAGTTTAATAATTACAAGTCGGGGCAAAACAATGATGCCGATGGCGCTATCCGTCTGTTTCGCCTGGCCGAACTGTACTTAAATTTTGCAGAAGCTGCTAACCAGTCTGCTGGACCGGATGTAGCCGTTACAGCCAACGGCCAGTCCATGACGGCAAGGGAAGCGGTAAGTGTGGTAAGGGCGAGGGCAGGAATGCCTGCTTTCCCGGTGGGCATGTCCAAAGAAGATTTTGATATAAAATACCGCAATGAGCGCCGGATAGAACTGGCTTTTGAAGAGCACCGTTTCTTCGACGTTCGCCGCTGGAAAATATTGAACCAGACAGATCAGTTTGTTACAGGTGTTGAGATCACGAAAAATGGGGCAGACTTTACATACAACCGCTTCAAATTTGCAGACAGGGATTGTTCGTCGGATAAATACCTGATGTACCCGATTGACCAGGATGAAGTAAATAAAATAATCGGACTTTCTGATGTGAACTGGCAGAATCCGGGATGGCTGGATTAGGAGGGAGGAGTGATTAGTAAGAGGTAAGTAGTAAGAGATAAGTAGTAAGGGGTAAGTGAGGAGAAGTGAGGAGAAGTGAGAAGTGAGTGAACGATGTTGATACAAATATGAATGTTTTTTGATAGTTAATTGCCAAACTTTTTTATAACCGGAGCTATAAATCTCCGATGGTAATTTTCTCAGGCAGTTGGTTCAACTTACCGCTCCTGGCTTTTCAGGGGCGGTATATTTTTTTACTGCTGTTTCGGCCATATGGATCTCCAAGTTAAAAACCAGGCATTGGATTAAACCTGTATAGCGTTATGAAAAGAAGAATCCTGTTTATTGCACTTGTTGCTTTATTAAGTAAGCTGCATGGATATACTCAAACCACCGGTGAAAAAGATTACCGTGATATATATCCCGACACCTGGGTGGCTACTGATGGTATTGGCAGACCCATGCCGGCATTTAATACAGTGGGGGCAGTTAAGCATGATCAGCGTCGCGTTGTAGGCATTTTTTATATTACCTGGCATAGCGATAACCTCGCTAATCTTAAGTCTCCTTATAATGCGGATGTGACAAAAGTGCTTGCCAAAGATCCCTCTGCCCGCCTTGATGCCAAACACCCTTTGTGGAAAGAAGGATCATATCACTGGGGTGAACCGGAAACCGGGTATTTTTTGAGCAAGGATGAATATGTGATCCGCAAAGACATGTCTATGTTGGCCGATGCAGGTGTGGATGTGCTGATCATGGATGTAACCAATGCGGTTCGGTACTGGAGTGAGTGGGATGTTGTTTTTTCGGTAATGCAAAAAATGAAAGCAGAAGGGAATAAAGTTCCGAAATTTTGTTTTTGGGCATTTAACGGGCCGGTGATTACGGTAGTCCAGGATTTATACGATAGAATTTACAAAGAAAATAAATACAAAGACCTATGGTTCCATTGGGATGATAAACCTTTGCTGCTATACAATGGCGACCCCAGTGCAGATGCCAACGGGAAAGGCGTAAACAACCCCAATCCGCATTATGATTCTACGGCATTAACCAACCGAAATAACCCGCATTACGGAAACCCCGATTACACTGAAAAATTTTATAAAGACTATACCAAAGAAGTAAAAAATTATTTTACCCTGCGTACCATGTGG
>CAMPJQ010000601.1 GCA_946886925.1 uncultured Terrimonas sp. | reverse complement strand
ATCCAAAGCGGAAATTGATAAACTTAGACGCCGCGAAATCTATTCCTCCCCTTGCATCGAAATAATCATAGCCTCCGCCCTGTAAAAATTTAAAATAACCGGCATTGGGAATACCGATCCGCTTTTTTACATACCGGTCAACATACAAAGGATCTCTCTCCTGGTTCTCCGTAATATAGGCATAGAACCCAAGCTTTTTACCAATATTACCACGTACCGTAATACCTCTTGCGTTTGTATAAATCGCTTTATCAACCTCTGAAGATTTACCTACCTGCAGGTTCAGTACAGGATCAATCATTAACGTAAAATCATCCGAATGCGTTTCATATAAATGAGCCGGTGTTTTAAAAAAAGTATTCCATATGGGCTTCCGCAAACGAAAGGATTCGCCCCTGTCTTTTGTCCAGTCGGAATTATTCATGAGCAGGCTCTGGATATTGTACCGGTCAACAGAAGAGAGCTCAGCAGGCAATTCACCTGCCTGGTCTAAAGAATCCAGCAGGGCTATCCGTTCTGTATATACTTTCCTGTTATACGGCTTAACCGTAGAAAAAGAAAGCACGGAATCATTTTGCAGCTTAATATCCAGCCTGTTTAACAGTTGATATTGCTTATCACCTAAGCTGATCCGGTCAGACTGCGCAAATGCAATGGCGGATAATGTAACGAAAAGAACGGTGAACGGCAGCTTTTTTATGAATTGCATTGAAGTATGTCTTTAATATTTTGACAAATATATAAGATGCTTATGGAGGCAATGGCGCTGAACGTAATAACGATTAAAGCAAGGCTATAGTTTGGTTTTACTAAAATATATCTTTACAAAAGGATAAGGCATTTGCTAGCGCAGCGTAGTATCTGCTTCCAGCAATTGTTTGGCTCTTTTATGCAAATCTTCACTTAAAGGTACAACAGGCAGGCGCAAAACATTTTCAATAAGCCCCAGGTGAGATAAAAATGACTTTACCCCGGCAGGATTGTTTTCCGCAAACAACAATTCGTATGTTTCGAGCATGGCGTCATTCAAAACCTTTGCTTTTTTTAATTTTCCATCCAAAGCCAAGCGCACCATATCCGAAAATTTGCGGGGCATGCTGTTGGCAATTACGCTGATGAGCCCATCCATACCACAGGCCAACTGGGGCAATGCAAGTGTATCATCGCCGCTGCATACAAAAAAGTGATCCGGCCTGCTTTTGAGTATCTGCATGCTTTGCAGCATATCGCTTGCCGCGTCTTTTATGCCGGCAATATTAGGAACTTCTTTCGCGAGGCGAATAGTGGTAGCTGCAGACAGGTTACGTCCGGTTCTGCCTGGCACATTATACAATATTACAGGCTTTGGCGAGGCTTCGGCCACTGCTTTATAATGCTGGAATAATCCTTCCTGCGAAGGCTTGCTGTAGTAAGGACTAACGCTTAATACCGCAACTGCTCCATCCAAAGGAAATGTTTTCAATTCCTGCACTGTTTCCGCCGTATTGTTTCCGCCAATACCCACTACCACTGGCACCCGTTGGGCTATTTTCGCCAATGTATGTGCTACTATCTTTTTCTTTTCTTCCTTGCTGATCGTTGGGGCTTCTCCTGTTGTGCCCATGCTCACGATATACTCCACACCATTATTAATCATGTGATCAATCATTACATCCAACGCTTCGTAATCAACGCTGAAATCACTTTGAAATGGGGTGATCAATGCTACACCTGTTCCTCTGAGTTGTGTTCTTAATGACATACTGCTTATATGGTTATAGGTTGCAAGTTACAGGTTTCAGGTTGCCAGGAATGCTTACTACCGCCTGCCTCCACCTTTTGCTTGCTTATTGTTTGAGATTTATTGAGGTAACTCTTCCCAGAAACCCATTTTGCTGTACTTTTCAATGCGTTGCTGAACACGTACTTCGGGGTCAATGGATTGCAATTCTTTAATGAGCCGGATAAGGTATGATTTTAGCGTTTGTGAAGTTTCTTCATAATTCCAGTGCGCTCCGCCACATGGCTCCGGCACTACATCATCAACCAGTCCGAACCCTTTCATATCGGTGGAAGTTAGTTTCAACTGCTCAGCAGCAACCTCCTTCTTTTCCCAGCTACGCCACAAAATGTAGCTGCAGTTATCGGGTGATATAACCGTGTACCATGAATTTTGCAGCATCAGTACCCTGTCGCCCACACCAATACCCAATGCCCCGCCACTGGCGCCTTCACCAATGATCACACAAATAACCGGCACTTTCAGGCGCATCATTTCATAAATATTGCGGGCAATCGCCTCTCCCTGTCCGCGTTCTTCTGCCTCCGCCCCGGGAAATGCGCCCGGTGTATCAATAAGCGTAACAACAGGTTTATTAAATTTTTCAGCCAGTTTCATTAACCGCAATGCCTTACGGTAGCCTTCAGGGTTAGCCATTCCAAAATTGCGCAATTGCCTCATTTTGGTGTTGATGCCTTTTTGATGGCCAATGATCATTGCCGTTTGACCGTCTAACTGCCCAAATCCTCCCACTATCGCCTTATCATCCCTCACATTCCTGTCGCCATACAATTCAATATAGTTGGTGCACATTCTTTTTATGTAGGCATGGGTATAGGGCCTGTCCGGATGGCGGCTCAACTGTACCTGCTGCCATGGTGTAAGATGCTGGGTAATTTCCCTGCGTCTTTCAACGATGGATTGTTCAAGCTGTTGTATGGTATCCGTATAATCCATTTTTGGATTTTTCTCGGCCATTAGTTTCAATTGCGCCACCTGGTCAAATAATTCTTTAACCGGTTTTTCAAACTCCAGGAACTGTCTTTGTTTAAATTGAGGCATAAGCTGTTAAATATGCAGACGGCAAAAATAATATTTATAAAGGAAAACCCATTAGATTTAAATATTCCATAAAAATACTATAG
>CAMPJQ010000600.1 GCA_946886925.1 uncultured Terrimonas sp. | reverse complement strand
CATTTTCCCTCACCCACCGTAGCTTCGATGCCGTGAAATTGCCGGGTGAATTCAGCAAACATTGCTGGCAGTAAGAGGCGCCGATAGCCTCAAAAGCTTTATTGCCTGTTTCAACAGCGCGGCTGTCGCACCAAATAATAGACGGCCTTAATACTTTTTTATTTTTATCAACAATTACCAGTCCATGCATCTGGTAAGCAATGCCTATTGCTGCTATATTTTGGGGGTTGTAAGTACCGGAGGCATTGAGTTTTTGTATAGCCTGGCAGGTGTACTGCCACCAGCTTTCGGGCTCCTGCTCCGCCCAGCCGGGATATTGCGAAATAATGGAAGCTTCAGTTTCAGGAAATTGGGCTGAGGCAACCAGTTTTGTATCGGCAGCATTAATTACAGATACCTTTATGGATGATGTGCCCACGTCAATGCCAAGAAGTAACATACAGTGAATGATATTTGTTTATATTATAATCGGAACAAGATACTAAAAACATTGTTTGGTTATGGCGGCGTGCGATAATTGAATTATGTTTGGCTAAATGTTTTTGTTTCATTTATGCCGCTGTTGTTCAGCGATTGTAATATACGCCGGACATTAGTGTGAAGACTGTGTTTTAACGCAACTTTATCCAGGTTTCTTATAGTCAAATGTTATATTTGTTATTGATCATATTGTGATTTTTACCGGCATGGAGAGAAGAAAATAAAAATGAATCGTATAGGAAAATATTTACTTCAGTTTGCATTGCTGCCATTTGTTTTTTGCCTCACGGCCCGGGAGGGTTTTGGCCAGGTGAAAGCTATTGCTTCAGCCAATAAAAATATTATTCTGCAGGATGAATTAATAAAGCTGCAATTTAATATTGAGAATGCAGATGAAGTGCAGCAATTTGTTCCACCTTCTTTTAAAGGATGTAAAGTTGTTGAAGGTCCGCACCATACAGCGGGCACTTCTGCTATTAATGGTGCTGTGAATAGTTATGTTTCTTTTGTATATATTATACAGCCTGAGACTCCCGGTAACTATTCTCTTTCAGGCGCCTCCGCTAAAATAAATAACCGGCGTTTTGTTTTCAATACCATCAGGTTTAAAGTTAGCCAGGCAAAACACAACAATAATCAGTATAATTTTCAAAGCCAGCGCTACGATGATGTTTTGGAACAAAATTTATACAGCGATTATATTCTCCGCAAGGGTGAAGATATTCATAATAAGATCCGGCAGAATCTTTTTATTAAGGTGGATGTTAATAAAAATCATTGCTATGAAGGCGAACCCGTTGTAGCCACCTATAAATTGTATACCCGCCTGCGCTCCGAATCCAAAGTATCCAAAAGGCCTTCTTTTAATGGTTTTAGCGTATATGATATAGTTGATCCTTCATCGGTACCTTCAACTATTGAAACGCTGAATGGTAAAGATTTTAATGTATACCTTATCCGCAAAGCACAGCTTTTTCCGCTCCAGTCGGGTATACTTGAGCTTGACCCGGCGGAAGTAGAAAATTCTATTTCCTTTTTGAGCGCAGAAAAGGCAATGGAAGACAAAGGAGAGCATCTTCCCGAATTGCTGCGGTCCTTTGAATACGATGATGTTTCGCACGAAGGGATTGTAACGGAAAATGTAAATATCAAAAGCAATCCTTTAGCAGTAACGGTAAAAGCGCTTCCTGCCTCCGCCAAACCAGCCTCCTTTAATGGCGCAGTAGGAGATTTCAGCATTGAAGCTACTATTAACAAAAATGAAATTACTTTAAATGATGCAGCACTTCTCAGGATTATTATAAAAGGTGAAGGTAATTTTGGAATTATTAATGCGCCTGCTGTGAACTGGCCAAAAGATATTGAAGCATATGAACCCGAGATAAAGGAAGATGTTCTAAAAACTGTTGTGCCTATGCGGGGGTATAAAACCTTTGCATTCACGGTAATGCCTAAGCGAACGGGTAAAATTAAAATTGCTCCTGTTGAGTTCTCCTATTTTGATCCGCAGGTTAACCAGTACAAAACTGCAAAAACGGATTCTATTTTTATTAATACCATCCCTGCCGCTCAAAGAAACCTGTACAACGGTTCCAATGTAACGGAATATGAGAATAAAAAAACTGAAACGAACAGATTCTGGATCATGGGAGTCGCTGCTGCACTGTTGGCACTATTTGGCTTTTTTTTATTCAGGTATATTCGTTTGCCATTCAGTGCGCCTGTTGCGAAAATTGTTAAAAAAGGCAGCCCGGAAACTATACCCGTTAACAAGCAGGAGTTCCAGCCTGCTTTTTTATCCAATCCTTTATTTCGCACGCGCCTCATGCTTATACAGCAAAACGGGCAGGGGTTTTATTCCGAATTGGGCAAAGCATTATGGAATTATATGAGTGAAAAATTACAGATCCCTGATACGCATCTGAGCAAAAAGAGTATAGAACAACAATTGAGGATAAAGGGATTTGATGATATTATTATTACCCAGTTTCAATTGCTTGCCCAGCAATGTGAAGTTGCTTTATATACTCCTGTTATTAATGAGGCCGAGATGCAGTCTGTATATGATCTTGCGGAAGATTTGCTGGATAGTATTTCAAAGCATTCATAAAACACGGTTTCGGCATCCCTGGTAATTCCTGCCTGTAAGAGATACACCTGTTCCTTTTGCCATACAATCACGCTCTTAAAAAATAAGGCCAGCCCTAGAAAGAGCCAGCCGTTGCTAACCTATGAAAAACACCAAGTTAAAATTAGGTAATTATTCGGTATTTAAAAAATCATTTGTGCTTGCCGGGTCGTGATCCGCCGTTCTGCCTAGCTTTTATTCTTTGCTGCATTTCCCTGCGCACCATAGTCTTAAATCTGTCTTCTGCCTCATATACTTTTTGCCCCCTTTCTTCATCCAAAATACTGCGAAAATCCTTCC
>CAMPJQ010000599.1 GCA_946886925.1 uncultured Terrimonas sp. | reverse complement strand
CAACTATATAGCGCAGATAGGGCTAACCCAAAAAAACTTTCTGTTATTTATTATACATTTACAGTAAATAACATCTATGTATAACAGAACTATAGTGAAAAACACTTTCCTGTTTATCTTATTCTCCATAAACATTGTATTTGTTCAGTCTCAAAATAACCCTGCGGATAAGCTTCCTGTTGATACGGCCGTTAGCATTGGTAAATTGCCGAACGGGCTAACATATTATATCCGCCCGAATAATAAACCCGAGCAAAAGGTGGAACTCAGGCTGGTGGTCAATGCAGGTTCTATTAATGAAGACGATGACCAGCTTGGGCTGGCACACATGGCAGAACACATGGCTTTTAATGGCACCAAAAATTTCAAAAAAAACGAGATCATTTCTTTTCTCCAGGAAATAGGTGTTGGTTTTGGAAATGACCTCAACGCCTCCACTTATTTTGATCAGACGATCTACATTTTGCCCATTCCTACCGATAAACCCGGGAACGTGGAAAAAGGATTTAGCGTACTGGAAGACTGGGCGCATAACGTTACCTACTTAAACGAAGATATAGACAATGAACGTGCGATCATTTTGGAAGAAAGCCGTTTGGGAAAAGGAGCGGGAGAAAGAATGTTCAAAAAAATATTGCCCAAATTACTGATCGGGTCATTGTATGCAGAACGTTTGCCCATAGGCAAAGACAGCATAATCAAAAACTTTAAGCACGATGCCATACGACGGTTTTATAAAGAATGGTACCGGCCCGAACTAATGGCTGTAATTGTTGTGGGAGATATTACAAAAGAAAATGCTCTTGCAATGATAAAAAAGCATTTCGGGGGTTTAACCAATCCCACCGAAACACGTGCGCGCACGCAACCTCCCGTACCTGCATATACCAAAGATGATGCAATAGTAGTTACCGATAAGGAAGCTACGAGTTACCAGGCGATCGTTGAATATCCCGCGTATAAATCAGATACAACCATTACTTACAACGATTATAAAAAAGAACTGGTAAAAGATCTGTTTGTAACCATGCTAAATAAGCGCATGCAGGAACTTACGCAACAGGCGAACCCACCGTTTGTATACGGTGGCGGGTCTTTCAGCAGTATTGCCAGGGGATATGAAAACTTTGAGCTGTACGCGGTTTCAGGCGATAAGGAACCGACCAGTGCTTTGCAGGCAGCGCTGGAGGAACTGGAGAAAGTTAAACGATTTGGCTTTACAGCACCGGAACTGGAAAGAGCTAAGAAAAATATGCTAGCTGCTTATGAAAAAAGCTATAACGACAGGGATAAGAGAGAATCATCTGATTTTGTAGAGGAATATATTCAGCATTACCTGCAGGGGTCTCCCATTCCGGGTATCACTGCTGAATATAAAATGGCAAGGGATTTTTTACCGGCTATCGGTCTTGAAGATGTGAACGCCATTGCCGACATTTTAAAAAAGGATCAGAATGTATTTGCATTTATTATGGGTCCTGAGAAGGAAGGAGTACAACTGCCTTCCTCTGCCGCACTTTTACAAACAGTAGCGCTTGCAGAAAAAGCGGAGGTAAAACCTTACGAAGAAAAAGTGATAGCCACCGAATTGTTAACTGTATTGCCTAAAGCAGGAAAAGTAACCGGCAAAAAAAACAATACGCTTACGGGCACAACCGAACTTACTTTATCAAATGGCGTTACCGTTACGCTTAAACCTACCGATTTTAAAAATGACGAAATACTGATGGCGGCATCGCGGTATGGAGGTACCAGCAACTACAAACAACCCGATAAGTACAATGCCGCTTATGCTTTGCCGGTAGTGAATGCCATGGGATACGGCAGCTTTTCACCCACAGACCTGCAAAAAGCATTATCTGGTAAAACCATATCCGCCACGCCGTTTATTGGTTCTACTACTGAAGGCATCAATGGCAGCTCAACAGTAAAAGATCTGGAGACCATGTTTCAACTGGCATACCTGAAACTAACGGAGCCACGTAAAGACAGCAGCCTGTTCAAATCTTTTGTACAAAAAAATAAAGCGCAACTGGCTTTATTAAGCTCTAACCCGCAAGCTGCATTTTTTGATACGGCTTTAAACGTTTTTTATAACAATAATCCGCTGGCGCCCATTAACGTACCAAAAGCAGCTTATTTTGACAGCATACAGGCAGACAGGGCTTTGGCTATTTACAAGCAACGTCTGGGAGACGCCGGAGGCTTACATTTTGTTTTCACCGGTAATTTCAAGGAAGAGCAAATTATTCCGTTAATTGAAACCTATATCGCCGGCCTACCCGCTACAGCCAGAAAAAAAAGTTATGTTGATCAGAAAGTAAGACCCATAAAAGGAAAAAAAGAATTAACGGTTTATAAAGGAGAGGAACAAAAAAGCCTGATCCTGTCTTTTTATTACGGAGATATTCCATACAACGAAGATCTTGCATTAAAAGCCAGCGCCCTCACAGAAGTGCTCAATATTCGCATTATTGAAGAATTGAGAGAAAAGGTACAGGGTATTTATGGAGGTGGTATTTATGGAGGGCTGAACAAAGCGCCCTATCCTTCTTTTCAGTTGGTGGTGCAATTGCCCTGCGGTCCGGAAAAGGTGGACACGCTGCTGAAAGCTATGCAAAACGAAATAAATGTCATTATTAAAAACGGACCAAGTGAACAAAATCTCAATAAAGTGAAGCAGCAATGGCGTGAATCGCACAAACAGGAGATGAAAGAGAATGGTCCCTGGTCAAGTCATCTTTTAGCGGCAAAAACAGAAGGTAAAAACATTGACCGCTTTATTCATTTTGAGCAATATATAGATAAATTAACCACCAAAGATGTACAGGAAGCTGCACGACTGTTACTGAACGGCAAAAATCATTATACGGCCATCCTTATGCCCGCCGATGCGAAAAAGAAATAGCGTATTTG
>CAMPJQ010000598.1 GCA_946886925.1 uncultured Terrimonas sp. | reverse complement strand
AATATAAATTGATCATTATATTTAATATCTATACCTGCTTCAGCTAACGAAGGATAATTGAACGAGTTAAAGGCTTCAAATGTTTCTGTATTGTATTTTTTGGTGCGGTTTCCCCGGAATAAATCATAGTCGAAGTAGATGCAAACTTCAGGAACCCGGGCCTTGCCGTTTCTTTTGGCGGCGGCAATTTCCATAGTGGTAATAATATTCTCTTTGGCATCGGTACGTATTTCGCCTATGGGTAACTGTGAGCCGGTAAGTATAACAGGTTTAGCGAGGTTTTCGAGCATGAAGCTTAGCGCCGATGCGGTAAAAGCCATCGTATCGGAACCATGTAATATAATAAACCCGTCATAGTTCGCATAATGGGTATAAATGATGTTCGCCAGTTCTATCCATATTTCAGGCGACATATTGGAGGAATCCATCGGGGGGTTAAAAGCATGCATGTCAAATTCATACCCCAGTTTGGCAAGTTCCGGTATATGGTATTTTATTTCCCGGAAACCCATGGGCACAAGGGTGCCTGTGGCATCATCAAAGGCCATTCCAATGGTGCCTCCGGTATAAATGATAAATAATTTCGCACCTGTTGAAGAAGCGACTGACATGCTTAGTCCTTATTTTGAAAAACGAAAGTAGCATTTGCCGTAGTGATACGCGCAATTTCTTCTGGTGAGGTTTGTTTGATTTCGGCCAAAGCCGTTATAATGTATTTCAGGTAAGCGCTTTCATTTCTTTTGCCGCGTTTGGGCACGGGAGCAAGATAGGGTGCGTCTGTTTCTAAAACCATATGCTCAAGACTTATATGATCCAGTACGGCAGGCAGCCCCGATTTTTTATAGGTTAGCACACCGCCTATACCTAAGTAAAATCCAAGCGCTATTATTTGTTCAGCTTCCTGCATGCTGCCGCCAAAACAGTGAAAAATACCTTTCAACCCGCGGCCGGCATATTCAGAAACCACGTCTATACATTGCTGCATGGCGTTTCTTGTATGTATTACTATGGGTAACTGGTATTGCAGCGCCAGCTCTGTTTGTCGCCGGAAAGCTTCATACTGTTGTATTTCAAAAGTGCGGTCCCAGTAAAAATCAAGTCCTATTTCACCAACGGCCGCATAGCGCCTTTTTTGCAGCCAGCTTTCAACGGTTTGCAATTCTTTTTTGTAGTCCGCATTAACGGAGCAGGGATGCAGTCCCATCATGGCTATACAAACGCCGGGGTATTTTGCTTCCAGTTGCAGCATGCTTTCAATGGAAGAGCTGTCTATATTGGGAAGATAAAATTGCTGAACGCTTTCCTGCTGTGCATTGGCAATCACCTGCTCAATATCATTTTCAAATTCCTCCGCGTACAAATGGCAATGTGTATCAATAATGGTCATGCTTTTTCTTTAAGACCTGTTTGAGGTGCAGGCCGTACTTTCACCTCTGTGCTTCAATTACCTTATCTTCTTTATGCTGTCCTTTACAAAACCCTTCATATAGTCTTTCATACAAATGCTCATACTGAGGTACAATTCGGGTAATATCAAAGTTTTCGGCCTGTTTTCTGGCATTGGCCTTAAACCGTTTGAAAGTATTTTCATCTTTTAAAATATCTATGGCATATTGTGCCATTTGGCCGGTATCCCCGATATTGGCCATAAAGCCGTTTTCACCCGGTGTTATAATTTCAGGTAAGCCGCCAACATTGGTAGACACAACGGGCGCCCCGCCAGCCATAGCTTCCAGCGCCGATAAGCCAAAGCTTTCATATTCCGAAGGGAGTAAAAACAGGTCGGCTATGGCAAAAATCTCTTCCATATCCTGTTGCTTGCCAACAAAGCGTATTTCGTCGCACAAATTCAATTCCCTGCACAAAGCTTCCGCCATGGGTCTTTCCGGTCCGTCGCCCACCAGTAATAGTTTGGATGGGATAACATCGTTCAGTTTTTTGAATATGTGAATAACATCGCCTATACGTTTTATTTTCCTGAAATTAGATGCATGTAATACAATACGCTCATTATTGGGAGCAATAACTTTACGAAAGGCATCAATAGGCTTTTTACTGAAACGCTGCACATCCACAAAATTGTAAATCACCTCTATGTCCTTTTCAATCTTAAAGGTGCGGTAGGTTTCTTCTTTCAGGTTTTCTGATACGGCCGTTATGGCATCACTTTGATTGATCGAAAATGCCACAACGGGGGCATAGGTTTTATCGCGGCCTACCAGAGTAATATCCGTACCATGCAGGGTGGTGATTACAGGAACATATTTATTTTCTTTCTGAAGTATTTGTTTGGCCATATAGGCCGAAGAGGCATGCGGAATGGCATAATGCACATGCAGGAGATCAAGTTTGTTGTTCTTTACCACATCAACCAGGGTACTGGCTAATGCTGATTCATAAGGCGGGTAATCAAACAAAGGGTAAGTCGGGACTCTTACTTCATGGTAAAACATATTGGCGCGAAACCCTGTAAGCCTTACCGGTTGGCGGTAGGTGATAAAATGAACATTGTGATCTTTATCGGCAAGCGCCATACCCAGCTCTGTAGCCAATACACCGCTTCCGCCAAAAGTAGGGTAGCAAACTATTCCTATATTCATACATTTTTTTGTTTAAAAAGATCAGCGAAGTTAACTATTATAGCCGGGCTATTGGAATGGGCGGAAAGTGAATTTTATATTAAACCTATACAACAGTATTTCAACTACATTTATTAAATTGGTGTTTCAAACACCATATATGAAAAAATTCTTTCGTATTTTTTTGCTGCTTATTGTAATTGCACTGGCCATATTTATTTATGTACGCTATTATTTTGTTTTGGGTGAAGGGGTAAAATCGGGAGAGTTGAATTATTGTGTAAAAAAAGGATATGTTTTTAAAACCTATGAAGGAAAGCTCATCCAGTCTGGTATC
>CAMPJQ010000597.1 GCA_946886925.1 uncultured Terrimonas sp. | reverse complement strand
GCAAATACGCAAGAAAACAAAAATGCTGATTTCAATTCAATAATTTTAACCATTGTAATAATTGGTTTAAATAAATCATATAAATTATTTGAAACATTGAATTTTTGACAGCTTTTAACCGTGTTTTAGCTAACTTTAGCGCTCTTGTGGCCCTGCTTAATATACAATCGGAGAATTATTCAAAACACTTTATATGGCAACAATAAAAGAAAGGTTTAAAGGGAAAGCTGATGAGTTATCCGCAGAGATCAAAGACATTCTTAAGGAACATGGCAATAAAAAAATAGGAGAGGTGATGCTTTCCCAGATTTACCAGGGCATGAGGGGCGTAACAGGGCTGGTAAGCGAAACCTCTTTACTTGATGCCCGGGAAGGTATTCGTTTCAGAGGTTTTTCAATTCCGGAATTACAGAAAAAACTGCCCAAAGCCACTAATGGAAACGAGCCATTGCCGGAAGGATTGTTTTACCTGATGCTGATAGGCGAGCTGCCAACTGAAAACGATGTTAATGATATTACCAATGCCTGGCAGCGCCGCTCACATGTGCCCAATCATGTTTTTGATGCCATAGAAGCCCTGCCTAAATCTTCTCATCCAATGACGCAGTTTGTAGTGGCTATAATGGCATTGCAAACCGAAAGCATCTTCGTGCGCAAATACAATGAAGGACTCAGCAAAAAAGATTACTGGGATGCGGTGTACGATGATTCAATGAACCTTATAGCACGCCTGCCCAGGGTAGCTGCGTATATTTATCGCCGTAAGTATAAGGATGAAAAGCATATACAACCCGATGGTCTGCTGGACTGGTCAGGAAATTTTGCCCATATGCTGGGTTTTGAGGATGATAGTTTTAAAGAACTGATGCGCTTGTATATGACCATTCATGCCGATCATGAAGGAGGTAATGTATCCGCGCATACAACACATTTGGTAGGCTCTGCGCTAAGTGATCCCTACCTGAGCCTGGCAGCAGGAATGAATGGGCTTGCCGGTCCTTTGCACGGGTTGGCAAACCAGGAAGTGATTAAATGGATATATGAAATGCGTGACGAACTGGGTGTTGAATTGCCTGCCAAAGCACAGATAGAAAAATATGTGAAGAAAACGCTGAAAGAAGGAAAAGTAGTACCTGGTTACGGCCATGCTGTGTTGCGCAAAACAGATCCCCGGTTTTCGGCCCAAATGGAGTTTGGTAAAAAACATATGCCAAACGATCCTTTGGTAAATACCGTATGGAGGGTATATGAAGTTGTACCCGGTATTTTAAAATCGTTGGGCAAAGTAAAAAACCCATGGCCTAATGTTGATGCCCACAGCGGAGCTTTGCTGGTGCATTATGGATTGGTTGAATATGAATTTTATACCGTATTGTTTGGAGTAAGCCGTTCCTTAGGCGTTCTTGCCAATTTGTGCTGGGACAGGGCTTTAGGCCTCCCGATAGAACGTCCCAAATCTGTTACTACGGCATTGGTAAAAGAGTGGGTTGAAGGGAAAGGAGAATTTTTGGGGGATTAAAGAAGAAAATATTTTTTTGTTATTTAAGTACCAACCAGGCAGTTCTCTGTCTGGTTTTTTATTTTGATGGAAAGACTTAGCGTTCTATATTTGCAATCCTTTAAAAAATTAACAGGGTTTAGCTCAGCCGGATAGAGTGTCCCGATGGAAATCGGGAAGATTGCTGGTTGAAGCAATCCGTTACAAAGTTCTTATCAAAAATTTGGGGGTTTAGCTCAGCTGGCTAGAGCGTTTGCATGGCATGCAAAAGGTCACCGGTTCGACTCCGGTAACCTCCACTTCAATACCAGAAAGGGTTTCATGAAAATGGAACCCTTTTTTATTTTCTATCGGTTTAAACATTTCTTAGAAGTTTGAGGGGGTATCTATAGAAGGGTTATTTTTTTACAATGCATTTTATAACTTCATAAGATGCCTAATACTTCTCTCCCCGTTATTGAAGAGCATTTTCTCGTAGCGTTCGATTTACTTTCCGGAATCGGAAACGTTGGCTTTTTTGAAAGCTGCCAAGTAACTCAAATCTCAATTTACCGACAAGGTTCCGATATCCCGACCAATCTTTTTACACATATTAAATTTTTAGAAACGCCTGTGGTTGATGCGAAGATTCAAAAATTAGGGATGTTTAGAATCGATAATGATAATCGTATTGCAGCTGTTCGATTTCATGTAACCGTAGTTGAAGCCAGGGAAACTTTAAGTAAGCTGATAAAGTATGCAATCTTCGATGCTTGTGGCTATAAGAGGTTAGAAATTAATATAGATCGATTTCTTCCTAAAAAATTTTATCCAGGAGATTTTGACTACAGGATGAAACATGCTTTGGGTATTGAAAGTAGTGGCGCCTATATATTAGAGGGCGTTGATCAATGCCGATTGCATTTAGAAAGTGTTAAGCTCATTTTAAACAACCGCAAAATTATTGATAAGCACTTTGAAAAAATACAAACGGCAACTAGTGTATAGATTTCTAAGTTAATTTAGTATATTTGAAGGAAAAAGGAATGGCAAAACGTAAATCGCTTGTTTTGACAAAAGAAAAGTTAACAGAACTGGAATTCATAGCACGCAGCGGCAAAGCAGAAAAACGGATGGTTGAAAGAGTACAGATAATATTATTGTGGCATTCAGGCAAAAGTTTTGTCGAAACCCGCAAAGAACTTGGTGTAAGTGAGGTGATAATTAGCAAATGGCGTCAACGGTTTGTCAACAACGGATTGGAAGGTTTAAAAGATGCGCCCCGTAGTGGAAAGCCGCCAGTTTTTAGTGCTGCAAAAAAAGCCAGTGTTATTGAAATGGCTACCCGCAAGCCAGGTAAGGGTTATACCAACTGGAGTCAACGGCGGATTGCCAAACACGCAGGCATGAGCCAGACTAAAGTCCAGCAAATATTAAAGCAAGCTGACTT
>CAMPJQ010000596.1 GCA_946886925.1 uncultured Terrimonas sp. | reverse complement strand
ACCCCTGATGAAAAGTGGTTATGGCGAATATCTTCTGAACTTAGTATCTTGAATTAAATTTTATAACAGCTATGAAAAAAATTCTGGTAACAGGTGGTTGTGGCTACATTGGATCGCACACTATTGTTGACCTGATTGAAAACGGGTTCGACATCATTTCCGTTGACAATAATTCACGATCCTCCGAGCGCCTGCTGGAAGGCATCGAAAAAATAACCGGCAGAAAAGTAAAAAACTATAAGGTTGACCTCTGTGATTTTAATGATACCAATGCCATTTTTGAAGAAAATGAGGATATCGCCGGTATTATCCACTTTGCGGCTTATAAGGCCGTAGGGGAGTCGGTTGAAAAGCCCCTCCTTTATTTTGAAAACAACCTCGTTTCCCTGATCAATCTTTTGAAATGTGTTGAATTTTTCAAAATCCCTTATTTCGTTTTTTCTTCATCCTGTACTGTGTATGGCAACCCCGATCGTATACCGGTAACAGAAACTACAGCTACCAAAGCCGCAGAATCACCGTATGGCTATACCAAGCAAATGGGGGAACAAATCATTGGCGAATTTTCGCACGTCAATGACACTGCATGTGTTTTATTACGTTATTTTAATCCCGCGGGAGCCCACCCGTCAGCTCTCATAGGAGAATTACCTATTGATAAGCCGCAGAATCTTGTTCCGGTTATTACGCAATCTGCCATAGGCAAATTACCCGGTATAACAGTGTTTGGCAATAATTACCCTACACGCGACGGCTCCTGCGTGCGGGATTTTATACATGTAAGCGACCTGGCTCATGCCCATACGCTGGCGCTCCAGTATTTGATAGATAAGAAAAACAAAAGCAATCCCGAAATATTTAACCTTGGCACAGGCTCGGGTATTACGGTACTGGAAACGATTCAGGCATTTGAAAAAGTAACGGGCATCCCTTTGCATTATACTATCGGCGCTAACCGTCCGGGCGATGTGGTTGCTATTTATGCCAATAATGATAAAGCAAGGCAAGAACTGGGCTGGCAACCCGAATTTAACCTGGAAGACATATTGGGCACCGCCTGGAAGTGGGAACAAAAACTTAAAGAGGATGAAAAATTGTTTACAGGAAAAAATATCCAGTTAAATTAATCCATTATTTTGCGCCATAAAATATACGAATAAAATCATGTTAAAAGACATACAGGTAACCGGACAAAAAGATACAAGAAGCGGATTTGGGGATGGCATTTATGAATTGGGCAAAAAAAATCCTAATGTAGTTGCACTTACTGCCGACCTCGCGGGCTCATTAAAATTAAATGCATTTATTAAAGATTTTCCCGATCGTTTTATACAATGTGGCATAGCAGAAGCCAATATGATAGGCATTGCTGCCGGATTAACCATTGGCGGAAAAATTCCCTTTACCACTACTTTTGCCAATTTTTCCACAGGAAGGGTATATGACCAGATTCGCCAGTCGGTGGCCTATTCGGGGAAGAATGTAAAAATATGCGCCTCACATGCGGGGTTAACCCTGGGAGAAGATGGCGCCACACACCAGATATTAGAAGATATAGGCATGATGAAAATGGTGCCGGGTATGACCGTGATCGTGCCCTGCGATTATAATCAAACCAAAGCTGCCACGCTTGCCATAGCAGATCATACAGGACCTGTATATCTCCGCTTTGGAAGACCGGTATGGCCAATATTTACAAAGGCTGATGAAAAGTTTGAAATCGGTAAAGCTCAATATTTCTCACAGGGCAGTGATGTTGCCATTTTTGCCTGCGGACATATGGTATGGAAGGCCATTGAAGCAGGAATATTATTGGAAGAAAAAGGAATAAGTACTGAAGTTGTGAATATACACACCATAAAACCATTGGATGAGGAAGCTATATTAACCACCTTACGCAAAACAAAATGTGCAGTAACGGCAGAAGAGCATAATATTATTGGGGGACTGGGTGATGCAGTAGGGCAGGTAGCTGCGAGGCATTTCCCGGTTCCTATTGAATACGTGGGTACCAAAGATACCTTTGGCGAAAGCGGAAAGCCCCTTGAACTGTTAAAAAAATACGGACTCGACACTCCCGATATTGTTGCCGCAGCGGAAAAAGTGCTGAATCGGAAATAAGGCATTTAAAACTTAACCCAGGTATGGCAATTAATCGTGCTGATGATATTTTGTTACTGCAGGAATTCCGCATACCCGCTACCAGGGAAAAAGCTTTTACCAGTATTATAAAAAAATACCAGGAAAAATTGTACTGGCATATACGTCGTATGGTCATTCATCACGAAGATGCGAATGACGTTCTGCAAAATGTGTTCATTAAAGTATGGAACGGGCTGGATAATTTCCGGGAAGATTCACAACTCTATACGTGGCTGTACCGGATTGCCACCAACGAATCGCTGACTTACCTCGACCAGCAAAAGAAAAAATCTTCAGTATCCATTAACAATGAGGGTAGCATAGCCAGCCAACTAAAAGCCGACAAGGATTTTGATGCAAATAAAATAGAATGGAAATTGCAATTGGCCATCCAGGAACTACCGGAAAAACAACGCATTGTATTTAATTTGCGATATTATGATGAAATGCCCTACGAAGAAATGAGCAGGGTACTTGATACCTCGGAAGGCGCATTAAAAGCAAGCTATCACCATGCAGTAAAAAAGATAGAAGACTTTATTTTAAATCATTAAACCTTCCACATATAACGTAGTCTTAACATTTAATGAAACGCAATTCGGACATAGAGAAAGAATTAAAAGAGATAAGCCCGGCCATATCTGAAATTAAAAGCAATACCGTTTTTAAAGTGCCGGATGGATATTTTGAAGCTTTACCCGAAAAACTTTTAAGGCTGGCAAAAGAAAATAAAGCGGACACTGATTTGTTGTCAGATGAGGAAACTAAGGCATTATCACCTCTTGTTGCA
>CAMPJQ010000595.1 GCA_946886925.1 uncultured Terrimonas sp. | reverse complement strand
CTTCCTGTGTAACGCCCATAAATGAAAAACCCCCATCGTGAAATAGGTTTTGCATAGTTACCATGCGTGTAAGATCGCTGAACAACGACACACAATAGTTTGCGCAATCGTCGCTGGAAGCATTTCCCATAGGACTCATTTTTTCGGCATAATTCATAAAGCCGTCAAAGCCTTTAACGCCACTGCCGGCAGTAGTGCGGGTGGGAGATTGTGAAACAGTATTTATTCTTACTTTCTTTTTAATAGCATAATGATAACCAAAACTGCGGGCAACACTTTCTAATAATGCTTTTGCATCGGCCATTTCGCTGTAATGCGGAAACACTCTTTGAGCAGCTATATAAGTAAGGGCCACCACGCTGCCCCATTCATTGAGTGCATCCATATCCCAGGCGGTGCGCAATACGCGGTGGAGCGACATGGCAGATATATCCAATGTTTTTTGATTGAACCCGTAATCCAGTTCAGTATAGGATTTGCCCTTTCTTACATTGAGGCTCATCCCTATAGAATGCAACATAAAATCAATTTTACCACCAAAATGAGCAGTTGCTTCCTCAAATAATTTCTTCAGGTCATCCATATTGGTTACATCGGCGCCTATTACCGGAGCATTTGTTGCTTCAGACAGTTTGTTGATCTCACCCATTCGTAAGGCAACCGGAGCATTGGTCAGCACTAACTGAGCGCCTTCTTCATGACATTTTAACGCTGTTCTCCAGGCAATGGATTTCTCATCCAGCGCACCAAAAATAATTCCTTTCTTTCCTTGTAAAAGGTTATAAGCCATATTGTGGTATTTAAATTGAGCGTAAAAATAGGGATTCAAAAGAAAGAAGCAAATATAATGCAAAGTCCGAAACAGGAAATCTGTGGAAAATGCAAAGAATCCAAAACCCAAATAACAAGCAATAAATAAATTCGAAGCCTGAAACGCTAAATTCAAAACGAATGCAATCTCAAACATGTCCACCGTGGCGGATTTAAAATCAGACAATCCGATAAACTGCAAATCATAAACCACAAATTCAATATCCAGACGGATACAATCTCAAATTTAAAAAATTTTAAATCACCCAATTCCCATTGCCGGATCGCTAATGCCGGGTTTGCCTGTTTCCACTCTTCCGGCAAACCGGTGCAGGTAATCGTTACCGGAGTGAACCGAAAAATCGTACCAGTTGCCACTATCGTCCAGTAACCATTGCAGGCGCCTGGTTTTTCCGGCCGCAAGCTCAAACGGCTGAGGCACATCATATCCGTAGGCATTGGAAGCGATGCTTATACCAATCGCAACGTTATTGGGGTTACGTATCTTCACCAATATGCCTCCTTTCCTGTGATTATACTTAATTGCAATTTCAGGTTCCTGCGTCTGAACATTGCCCGTAAACTTGTGAAAATATCCGTTGGTTCCATACACTTCAAGGTCATATGTGTCATTGTCGTCCGACAGATCCCATTCGTCGGCCAGCGATTTGCCTGCTTCAACGGTATAACGCCGTGGGATACGCGCTAAATGCTTAAGGTCGTACACATGGTACACCGCGCCGGCTTTTCCATCATTGTCAAATATCAGCCTGATCTTATGCTCCTCCTTCAACGCTTCAAGATGGGTATGCAGGCGATAGGGCAGCGCCCTTGAAAAGCGGCTTCCCTTTTCCTGGTAAAGCGGGGAGGGTGTTTCCGGAGCCGCAGCTTTGGGCAACAACTTTGAAGCTTCGTCGAGGGCTGCATGATTGGCGGTTCCGGGCATTTTAGGAAATGCCGGGTTGTTGGGTGTTTCAAAATCAAAAGCGGATACAAGGTCGCTGCATACAGCGCGGTGCCACGGGCTGATAGCAGGAATAGTAACGCCAAAACGCTTTTCAATGAACTGTCCCACAGAAGTATGATCCGCTGCCTGCGAATCTACCCATCCTCCTTTACTCCATGGTGAAATAATATACAGCGGTACACGCGGTCCCAATCCCCACGGGCGTATATTTCCGCTGATGGTATCTCTTTTGTCCTGATAGCGATTCGGGAATTTGGACGTGTCTGTATCATTGTGGAAATACATTCCTGCAAGGTCGAGCGTTGATTTGCCTGCCACTGTATTGTCCAGATTATAAGAAGGTACAGCCGGTGCCGGCAGGTGATCAAACAATCCATCGTTCTCGTCAAAGGTGAGGAAGAAAACGGTTTTGCTCCATACTTCGGGGTTAGCGGTAATGGCGGCTAACACTTCGTGCGTAAAGTCGGCACCGCGGTAAGGGCTGGAAGGGGCTCCCGGATGTTCCGAATCTATTTTCGCCGGCAGCACCCAGCTTACCTGTGGCAGGGTATTGTTTTTTACATCATCTGCCAGCTTTTGCAGGCTCCAGTGCCGCATGCCATTTTCGTAAATAGGAGAACCCGGTTTGGCTGTACGAAAACTTTCAAAAGCCAGGCACCCGTGCATCGCTCCCGTCCAGTTGTCGTTGGGATCCTGGTAAATGCGCCAACTGATCCCCGCCTTTTCCAGTACATCAGGTATGGTAGGCCATTGAAGTGCGTTGCCCTGGTAGGTGTAGCCGGGGTCGGGCATTTTTCCTTTTATCCAGCACCGGAGATTCACCGGCTCCGAATCTTCATCGGTGCAATTAATGCCGGACGCTCTTTTTTCGGGATTGAAATTGCTGCCCGACCAGAATACGATCCGGTTGGGATCTGTACCGGTTGCCACGGAGCAGTGATGCGCATCACAAATGGTGAACGATTCTGCCAAAGCATATTGAAACGGAATTTCTTCTCTTG
The DNA here is from genome assembly GCA_946886925.1 of uncultured Terrimonas sp. The sequence goes on along the minus strand of CAMPJQ010000595.1, from coordinate 160 downwards.
TATAGTAGGCCATGGAGTAGGGCGTTTTAAACATCGGCCAGAAGCCGTACTTTCCCTGGTTCCACGCCGCCTGCATATCCGGGAAGTCGTGCGGTGTGCCGTTGATGAGGGCGGCGTTGGACTTCTTCTTGTTGGCGTGATAAGGAGGAATGATTTTTTT
>CAMPJQ010000594.1 GCA_946886925.1 uncultured Terrimonas sp. | reverse complement strand
ACCGGTTCAGGTAAAAACTGGTTAACATCACCGCCGTTGCGAAGCACGTCCCTTACCAGCGTAGATGCTACGGAAGTATATTGCGGGAGGCAGGTTAAAAAGATAGATTCTATCTCCGGGACAAGGCTGCGATTCATATCAGCAATTGCCTTTTCGTACTCAAAATCACTGACATAGCGAATGCCTCTTAAAATAAAATTAGCATTCACTTTTCGGCAGCAGTCAACTGTTAATCCTTCATAAATAACTGCATCAACCTTTTCTTCATCTTTAAATATTTCCTTTATCCATTGCAGCCGCTGCTCTTCCGAAAACATGGCGGTTTTATTTACGTTTCGTCCTATTCCTATATACAGCTTATCAAATAAATGTAGCGACCGGTTAATGATATCCAGGTGCCCAATCGTTATAGGATCAAATGTTCCGGGAAATAAAGCAATGCGTTGCATAGAATGATTTAAAATTGGAAATTTGAAATTTTCCCGCCACTTACCACTTTACTGCGTACCACTGCTAACTCACTTCCCTTCCCCCGGCTAACAGATACAATACCGCCATACGGGTAGCCACACCGTTTTCTACCTGCTGTAAAATAATGGATTGTTTTGAATCGGCCACATCGCTGTCCAATTCCACACCCCGGTTAATAGGACCGGGATGCATGATCAGTATTTCTTTATCCAGTTCATCGAGCATGCTTTTATTAATGCCATAAGCGAGATTATACTCTCTCAACGAGGAGAACAACACCTGGTTTTGTCTTTCAAGTTGAATTCGCAATACATTCGCTACATCGCACCACTTCAATGCATTACGCACATTATACTCTACCTGTACATCGAATGCCTCCTGTATATACGGAGGGATGAGCGTGGGTGGTCCGGCTACCATTACTTCGGCGCCCATTTTCGTTAAAAGATAAATATTGCTGAGCGCCACTCTTGAATGCATAATATCACCGATAATGGCCACTTTTAAACCTTCAAGCTTTCCCCTATGTTCCCGCATGGAAAAAGCATCCAGCAGGGCCTGGGTTGGATGTTCATTGATCCCGTCTCCTGCATTTACAATAGCCGCCGGAATATGTTTTGCCAAAAAGTGGGGCGCCCCGCTGGCACTGTGCCGCATCACCACCATATCCACTTTCATGGAAAGGATATTGTTAACGGTATCCAGAAGCGTTTCACCTTTAGATACGGAAGAACCGCTGGCAGTAAAATTAATGGTGTCGGCGCTCAGGCGCTTCTCCGCCAGTTCAAATGAAATACGGGTGCGGGTAGAGCTTTCGTAAAAAAGGTTCACAATGGTTACGTCCCTGAGCGTGGGTACCTTTTTAATAGGACGCTGCAAAACTTCCTTAAATTGGGTGGCTGTATCTAAAATGAGTTGAATATCCGATGGAGTGAGGTCTCTAATGCCCAACAAATGTTTGGTGCTGAGTTGCATTAGGGAGCGAAATTAAAGGATAGGAATTAAAATGCCAAATCCGGAGATTGAAAATCTGAAATCCGGTCTGTTAGCGATCAGCCATCAGTCTTCCACGGTCAGATTTCAGCTACGGCAATGCAATAGAAAGAAGAGGTGTATTCCGTCTGTTGTTGGTATTCCTCACCTAACAGCTGATCTGACGGCTGATACCCAGTCTTAAAAAGTTGTTTTGAAATAAGTTGTTTTTACATACCTTTGCAGCCCGTAAAACGGGTGTGCTTGTTGAATGCTTTGCAGAAACAGGCGCAATTGCCCCAAAGGCTCCATAAGTGTTTCGTCTGTTCGAAGCCGCCCCACGGGTATAACATAAATACTTTTACGCATATGCCAAAGGTTAAAACCAATTCGAGTGCAAAGAAAAGGTTTAAAGTGACCGCCACAGGCAAGATCACACATCAAAAGGCTTTTCGCCGTCACATCCTCACCAAAAAATCAAAAAAACGCAAACGGGCCATGAGAATGGATGGACAGGTACACCAATCCAATATGGATTTCGTGAAACGCCTGTTACGTCTGAAGTAATGGTTGCGCCTTTCATAAGGCGGCGAAAAAACAGTAAACCTCCATTTAAAAACAGTTGACCGTACATCAATAAAGTACCGAAACGTAAAACTTGTTAAACTATGCCACGTTCAGTAAATGCCGTTGCATCAAAGGCACGAAGGAAAAGAATTTTAAAAGCCGCCAAAGGCTTTTATGGCAAACGTAAAAATGTATTAACCGTTGCCAAAAACGTAGTAGAAAAGGGATTGACCTACAGTTATGTAGGGCGCAAACTGAAAAAAAGAGAATATCGCGCTTTGTGGATTGCACGTATCAATGCGGCAGTTCGCGAAGAAGGGCTTACTTATTCGGAGTTTATATTTAAACTGAGGCAGAAAGGAATTAACCTTGATCGTAAGGTTTTGGCCGACCTGGCAATGAACGAAGCCGAAAGCTTTAAGAAATTGATCGTTTCAGTTAAGTAATTGTAAACGGAAGGATGAATTGAATACCTTTTCCAGATAATTGTATTATAACCGGTAGTGAAAAAATCACAACCGGTTTTTTTATGGAGGACAGATCAAAGAACTACATTTGCAAATCATTGCTCACGCTAAACAACAGGCTAAGTAAAAATGAATAAATCATATACCGACCTGGTGAAACAAACCTTTTACTTTCCACAGGAAGGTTTTGAAGTAACCGACGGCTATCTTCGTTTTAACGGATTGGATCTTAAAGCCATTATTGATAAATATGGCACTCCGCTCAAACTCACCTACCTGCCCAAAATAGGCATGCAGATAGACAAAGCCAAGAAGATGTTTAAAGAAGCATTTAAAAAACACCGGTATGAAGGTAAATATTTTTACTGCTACTGCACCAAAAGCTCACATTTTTCCTTTGTTGTGGAAGAAGCGCTCCAACATGAAATTCATCTTGAAACATCTTATGCATACGATATAGAGA
>CAMPJQ010000593.1 GCA_946886925.1 uncultured Terrimonas sp. | reverse complement strand
GTTAAGGGTTTAACCGGTGCGAAATTTAGAGATGTTGATTTTTCTGTGCGCAGTGGTGAAATATTGGGAATAGCGGGGCTGATGGGAGCGGGACGAACAGAAATTGTAAACGCAATATTTGGTCTGAATAAAATATTTAGAGGAACGATTGCTGTAAAGGGCAAACCCGTCACCATCCGTTCGCCCAAAGATGCTATACAACATGGAATAGGATTGATTACAGAAGACAGGAAAAGCACCGGGCTTGTGCTTTCGGGAACGGTGAAACATAATATTACACTGGCTGCATTAAAAAATTGCTGCAATGGCCCGTTCATTGAAATGCAAAAGGAGCGTAGCATTGCGGAGGAGCAAATTCAGCGGTTTGCCATTAAAACACCATCGGCTAACCAGGTGGTTAACTTTTTAAGTGGCGGTAACCAGCAAAAAATTGTGCTGGCAAAAGTATTGCTTAATGATCCGGATATTATTATACTGGACGAACCCACAAGAGGTATTGACATTGGTGCTAAAACAGAAATATACCGGCTGATGAATGGCCTCGCAGCAAAAGGAAAAGCCATCATCATGATCTCCTCCGAACTGCCCGAAATACTGGGTATGAGCGACAGGATATTGGTAGTGCATGACGGAAGTATAAAGGCGGAATTAACCGGCGCCGAAGCCACCCAGGAAAAGATCATGCAATATGCCATGGTGTGAGTAAGACAAAAGGAGAATAATATATCAATTTTTAAGAATACTCAACAATGAACCTCGCGAAAATAAAAACCTCCTCCGGCTACCTGTCTAAGTACGGTATTTTTATAGCCCTTATTGTGATATGCATCATGCTGTCCATTGCCACGCCCTATTTTTTTACAACGCAGAATATAATCATCGTACTACGGCAGGTATCCATTAACGGTATACTGGCCATTGGTGTTACGTTTGTTATTATAGCTGGAGGTATTGATCTTTCCCTGGGTTCGGTATTGGCATTAACGGGGGTAGTGGCCGCCAGTTTTGCCCACCCCGGTACTTATGCACTCGTTGTTCCGGTTATGCTGGGCATACTCACCGGGGTTATCATCGGCGCCATCAACGGATTAACCATTACGCTGGGAAAAGTGGCCCCTTTTATTGTTACATTGGGTATGATGACGATAGCAAGGGGACTGGCATTGGTATGGAGCGACGGTAGGCCGGTTACGAATCTTTCACCCGCTTTTAATTATATCGGTGGCGGCGACCTGCTGCGTATTCCTGTGCCTATATTACTGTTTGTGCTGGTGATCATTGTTTCGGCTGTAATTTTAAACTATACCCGCATCGGCCGCTATATTTACGCAGTTGGTGGTAATGAAAATGCCGCAAGAGCTTCCGGTATAAGGGTAAGCGGGGTAAAACTGTTTGCATATATTATGTGCAGCGGCCTGGCAGGGCTGGCTGGTATTATACTTGCTTCGCGCATAACCACGGGTCAGCCCAATGCCGGCATTGCATATGAACTGGATGCTATAGCAGCGGTAGTAATTGGCGGCACCAGTTTATTGGGTGGAAGAGGAAGCATTGCAGGAACAGTGATCGGCGTACTGATCATTGGCGTAATCAATAACGGACTGGATCTGTTAAATGTAACGTCCTATTACCAGCAAATCATTAAGGGAGTGATCATCGTTGGCGCTGTGCTGCTCGACAGGAAGAATGCGCAGTAGAAGAGACACTTGTATTCGACAACCATTCATGCATTCGTGGCAGAAAAAGCAGTTGCCAAGAACGCACGAATAATGCAGAACTGCTTTTCGAAATCAATCCCATTTTTACAACAAAGCTGCCTGTTGTATTTGAAAACGATTCTGGCATTCGTGGCCGGAAATCATAAAAAATACATACCTTACTTCCCTTCAAAAAATAACAATAGATCATATGAAGCTTTGTACAATTTTTGCTGTGGTTATAACGGGAATTATATTGACAGGATGTAACCGGGGTGGCAATAAAAATAGAGAAAAGGAAATCGTTATAGGCGCTTCCATGCTCAGCCTGCAGTCTGAATTTGTAGTGAATGTAAAAGATGCCATGGAAGCACGTGCCAAAGAAAAAAATGTTTAACTGATTGTAAATGACGCTCAACGCACGGCCGACAAACAGGTGCAGCAGGTGGAGACATTCATCTCGCAAAAGGTAGATGCCATTATCCTCAATCCATGCGAAGTGGAAGCTAGTTCGCCCGCTATTGAAAAAGCCAAAGCAGCCGGTATACCCATCATTAATGTAAATTCAGAAACGGCCGCTGCGCCCGATGGATTTGCAGGCTCCCGCGATGAAGAAGCCGGTGAAATAGCCATGGAGCAAATCGCTAAACTGTTGAACGGAAAAGGTAACGTAGTAATGATAGAAGGCTATATGGGACAGGCGGCGCAGATCAAGAGGTCGGCCGGTGCAAAAACCATTCTCAGTAAATATCCCGGTATAAAAATTCTTGCGCAGCAGGCAGCAGATTGGGACAGGGCAAAAGGGATGAGTTTAATGGAAAACTGGATACAAAGCTATGGCGATAAAATAAATGCCGTATTTGCACACAACGACGAAATGGGCATGGGCGCTTTGCAGGCGCTGGAGCAGGCCAAACTAAAGGATAAAGTGGTAGTGGTAAGCATTGATGCCATTGCCGATGCGTTGCAGGCAGTGAAAGATGGCAGGTTAGATGCCACTGTTTACCAGGATGCGAAAGGACAGGGTGCAGGCGCCATTGATATGGCTATACAGCTCATCAAAAAAGAACCGGTGGAAAAGAAAGAGATATTCATCCCATTTCAGTTGGTAACCAAAGAAAATGCAGATGATTTTTTGAAATAAAGTATACGATTATAAAGTCACAATCATGCCCAAATCAGCCCATAAAAACAATACGATATTGCACCGCCGCCATTTCATCAGTATGGCTGGCATTGCTGCTG
>CAMPJQ010000592.1 GCA_946886925.1 uncultured Terrimonas sp. | reverse complement strand
CAGCAGGCTTTCACAAGCAGTAAACCATTTTCATTAAAACCATCATTTCAAAATACGAACCACCCATTACTTCACAATCTCTTATTTAGTAAAGCACTGATAAGATTAAATTAACCGTTATTATGATACACTTTGATTTGCCTAAAGAGAAATCCTCCATCATTAAAGTAATTGGCGTTGGAGGCGGCGGAAGCAATGCAGTGAACTATATGTTTAGCCAGGATATTGAAGGCGTAAATTTTATTATCTGCAATACAGATGCGCAGGCACTGGCATTAAGTAAAGTACCCAATAAAGTGCAACTGGGGCCCATGCTTACACAGGGTCTTGGAGCAGGCGCCAATCCTGATATTGGAAGACAGGCCACTGAAGAAAGCTTAGAAGAAATAAGACGTATCCTTGAGGTGAATACGAAGATGGCTTTTATTACTGCAGGCATGGGCGGCGGCACAGGCACAGGAGGCGCCCCTATACTGGCTAAAATATGCAAAGACCTGGGGATACTTACCGTAGGAATAGTTACCACGCCTTTCGCTTATGAGGGCAAAAAAAGATTTGCGCAGGCCGAAGAAGGTATCAATAAATTAAAAGATTATGTTGACACCCTGCTGGTGATCAGCAACGACAAAATGCGTCACCAGTATGGCAATCTTACCATGCGTGCCGCTTTTTCAAAAGCGGATAATGTGCTTGCCACTGCGGCTAAATGCATTACAGATGTAATCAACTCAACCGGGCAGATCAATGTTGACTTTGCCGATGTATGTACGGTTATGCGTGACGGTGGTGTGGCTATACTGGGCAGCGCTACTGCGGATGGTGAAAACCGTGCGCAAAAGGCTATTCAGGATGCTATTAATTCTCCGTTGCTGAACGATAACGATATCCGTGGCGCCAAATGGATATTGATCAATATCAATTCTGCCGAAGGCGGAACCGAATTTACAATGGATGAGGTAGATACGATACAGAACTATTTGTTAAGCCAGGCAGGCGAGCACACCAATGTAATTATGGGATTGGGTTATGATAATTCGCTGGGCGATAAAATAGGCATTACCCTCATTGCCACAGGTTTCGAGAATAAAACCACTATTAATGATCCCATTGAAAAAAAGGAAGCGGACAAAGAAGAAAAGATTATTCTTACACTTGATGGGAATGAGCCAAAGCCAAAAGAAACGGCTGTAGTGGAAGCCATAATAGATCCCATGGCGCCACAAATAATAGAAGTAGCTGAAACAAAAAACTTTATGGATTTAAGTGCTGTGGCTCCATCCATCGAAAAAACAAAAAACGATGATAAAGAAATATTGAGTTTATCAATAACTTCATTACCTTCATCGCCTCCCATAGCCATTGAAACCACTGAACAATCACCTGCAAGCACTGAACCCGTAATTTCACAAGTTGATCATTACACCATATTAAATAAAGAAGCTAGCACCACCCCGACGTCAGGTGGTTATTTGTCAAAACCATCCAATATCTATGCTGAGGAACCCGATCAATTACAATCCAAAACTAACCCTGTTGAAGAGCCATCGCCTTTGCAAACTAATACACCGGCCGACGGGCAGATGAATGAAATGCAAATGGTGATTAAAGATCCTAATGCGGCGAACAAGTCCGTGGCACGATCAGCTCAAAGTGAAAACTATTCGGCCGAGGAACCTGCGATGCAGGACGAGGCTGAAGATCAAAAGCGCCGTGCAGCAGAACGTTTAAACAAGTTGCGCAATTTGTCGTACAACGTAAACGCTGCCGACCAAAACAATGAGTTTGAAACTGTGCCGGCTTATGTTCGCCGCAATTTTCATTTAAAGGATGCGCTGGCGTCGGTTGAAAAATTTTACAGCAACTATACAGTTAAAACGGATGAAAACGATAAAACGCAGATAAGCACCATCAATACTTTTTTAGATGGGAAAAAACCGGACTGATGGGAATGAGTGACAAGTAGTAAGTGGTAAGTGGTAAGTGGCAAGTGGAATGTAGCTTTAGTCCGTCCTATAAAAAAATACATTTTCGCAGCATGCATATAGCAGAGACGTCAGGCCTTATACCTGCCGTCTCTTTTTTTGACAGCATTGCTTAATTTTACGCACAATGGCAACAGTACTCATAACAGGAGGAACAGGTTTAATAGGCAGCAGGCTTAGCGAATTGCTTATTGAAAAAGGATACCAGGTTATTGTTCTTACCAGGAACAAAAAAAAACAGAACAAAGACGATGCTTCAAACCCTTCCTATGCCATATGGAACCCAGCTAAAGCTATTATAGATACGAAAGCAATACAGGAAGCTGATTATATCATTAACCTCGCGGGAGCAGGTATTGCAGATAAACGATGGACGGCTAAAAGGAAAGTGGTAATTGCTGAAAGCAGGATGAAAAGCAGTCAACTCATTGTGAGAGCCTTAAAGGAAAATGCCAACAAAGTAAAAGCAGTTATTAATGCGTCTGCTATGGGCTGGTATGGCGATGACAGCCGGTTACAAAAACAAGATAAATCATTTACGGAAGATATGTCGGCCGCACCAGGCTTTATGGGCGAAACCTGTAAAGCATGGGAAGAAAGCATTGAACCTGTAACAGCGATCGGAAAAAGGCTGGTAAAAATAAGAACCGGCCTGGTACTCAGTATTAAGGGTGGAGCGTTAAAAGAATTTGCCCGAACGGCACGTTTTGGAATAGCGGCCATATTGGGCAATGGAAAACAAATGCAAAGCTGGATACACATTGACGACATATGCCGTATTTATATTCATGCCATAGAAAATGAACAGATCAATGGCGCTTACAATGCGGCTGCGCCCAGGCCTGTTGACAATAAAACACTGGTTATTGAACTGGCAAAAAAAATGAAAGGATCATTTTATGTTGTGGCATATGTTCCGCGTTTTATTCTAAAATGGATACTCGGAGAAATGAGTAGTGA
>CAMPJQ010000591.1 GCA_946886925.1 uncultured Terrimonas sp. | reverse complement strand
CCTTTTATATTTTAAAACAGTTAATAGCACATCTATATAAAACCGCCCTTGCCGAACCATTTGAACAAGGGTTTATTTAATTTTTTCAACTTTTCCGGAGCTACTTTAAACAACATAAATGCTTCAGCAAAAGCTTCTGTTGCACTTGTTGCAGCGTAAGGCGTTAAAGGCCTTTTGTTCTTTATTAATTTTTTGAATTGATCAATTACAGAACCTGCCAGTATTTTATCCAGTTCCTTATCAGCGTCATCCTTCTTTTTTTGAGCAGCTTTTAGCTTTTGCTCTATTGGTCGTTTCGCGTCTGCTGTTGTAGCAGCATCATACTTTCGTTTAATACGCTCGTATTCTTTCTTTGTGTCAGTTGCTCTTTCAAGCGCAAGCCTTTTATTGCCGAATTCCATGGCATGTCCAATTTCATGTATTATAGTGTCAGCACCTGTTCGAACATTATAACCCTGCTTAGTCTTGTCTTCTCCATCATCTTTCATACAATCATACATGGTTATGGTATACTTCCGATCTACCACATCTGTTTCGTGTAATCCGCATTTGTTATAATCTTCGGGGAATTCACATTCATAGTCGGCATTTTTAGCTATAAGCTGGTTACACCTGCTTGTCCAGCGGATAAAATGATAATTACTGATAAGCGGTATTTCCTTTTCTGTAAGTTTTCCCAGAGCCTCTGCGAGCAAACCAATATCTTCCGGGCTCCAGCCTTTATCTCCGCTTTCTATAAAAATGTTATACTTCTTTTTAAGCATCCCTTTTGTTTGCTTTGTTGCATCAATGCCTTCAAGAGAATAATATTCCGGGTGCTCAGAAAAATTTTTGCGGGCAAGCTCAACATGCAGCCTGTTTTTATAGTCCCTGTTGTAATACAATGCCAATATAGCGCTAATGCCCGCTTCGCAAACGAATTTGCGGGCATCATAATTCTGACGGATCTCATTTTCGAGTGCTTTTCTTTGTTTGCCCAGCATCTCATCCAGCATCACTTCCCGGTTAATATGTTCCACCGCCCCAACCTTGCCTGGAAGCAGGTTGCCTGCTTTTTGTTTTAAACAGTCTTCAACAGATACGTTGGTAAGCGGACTACATTGCAATGCAGGTGTGGAATTTTGTTGCCGTGATATATGCGAATCAGCATACATTGTTTGAGGGGAGAAAAACGTATTGCGGTTACTGAAGAAAGAAATACTTTTTTCTTTGGCAGAGCGCATATGCTGGCTGGCAGACGCTGATGGTTCTTTATGATAGTAATGCGGTTTCATTTGATATTTTAACCCACCTTAGTATTTCGTTAAAAGCGACCGGATATGCCAATGGATGTATTTACTTTCTCATCTCCCTGCTTATCAGGGCTGGTATTTAAATCAAATTTTATATCTAAGTTTATTCCTTTCCCTAACGGTATGGGTATATCGAGTTTTAATTGCCCGTCACTGGCGAATTGATACGATTTCATGCCTATACCAGTGCCGTAAGAAAGAATAGTTCCCCATTTTTTATTTATGCCCAGGAAACCCAAAGTCGTTTGCAAAAGATTAACGCCTAATCCGTATCTCAAAAAAGTATTCCACATCAGCTCATTATCGCCGGGGTAAAGCGTGGCAATTCCGTAAAACTGGTTGGCATTATTTACAAGGTTCTCATCAACATCTAATTTTAATTGGGTGGCGAAACAACCGAAATCAGGAAATTTGGGATTTGTAACACACCTGGCAGCACGGGGAACACGAACGGGTGCGGGCGGCGATGGCGTAGTATCTGGTGAAGCCTCTTTCGTTACCGGTTCATCAGGTTTTTCCTGGCGCTGAATTGTATTTTCTTGCTTTCCAAATCCATCATATTTTGTTTGAATAAAAGAGTTGTTATTTGTTCGCTTTGAAAAAAAAGGATCTGTGCTCCCAAAAAAGTTCTTACTATTCCCTTTTTGGAATAAAGGATGATGAACTGTATTGGCAGGGGCGGTATTTTTAGTTTGAATTGATTTCATCGTTTGTGCTATTCTGCTTTAATTAAGGTCTAACTCTAATCCTTTTAAAACTAAGGACATACGCCAATCAATGCTGTCGGTGCTGTAACGGTAGTGCTTCCATTTGCCCCGGCTTTGCGTGTAGTCAATGTGGAAGCATCGGCTGCAAGCGAATGCACCTGGAAAACGGTGGCGAATCTTCTGAAGCTTCCTGTGCCTACTTTATATTCATAAGGAATAAACAGGCCAATTATCCCCGGAGCAAATGGCGGCAGACCACCACAATGACCGGAATAGGCGCAATCGCCCAGAACTGATTTTGTTCCCTTACCTGCAACCACTGTAGTGGTGAGGCTTTTATCTCCGCAAGGACCCAATCCCGCAGGGGAGCAATGTCCGCCTTTAAAAGTATTACATGCGTATGCGCCTGCTGTAGCCACCCCAACAACGTCTAATTCACGATAAGTTATCTTATTGAAATTTACATTATCCGGCAGCAGAAATACATCCGTAAGAATCCCGGAATCAGGTAAGTTCAGATGGTGTTTAACAGCGCCGCCTACATTGTCCATATGCACATCATCGGGAGCGACTATTGTAAAATCAATAGTGGCAGTATCAGCCGTTACAGTAACTGTTTGCGCCGTATCCGGGGCAGTAAACAACACGGTGGCGCCCACATTGGCAGATAAGGTTCCGGCAGTTGTGGCCCATGCTATTGATACGTTTCCGGAAGAATGTGTAAGATTCACTTCTTCACCAACGCCAACGGTAGTTCTGGCGCGGGAGCCAGGGGAAGTAACTACCGTTTCGCTTGTAATTACGGGAACCGGTGGCGCCGCAATCATAGTAATATCCGCTCTTTGATTATTTCCCTGCGCACCAAATTCATTTGTTTCACCCTGTGCAAATATTTCAATCATATTATCGGGTACACCATTATTTCGTAAGTCATTGGAAACCGAT
>CAMPJQ010000590.1 GCA_946886925.1 uncultured Terrimonas sp. | reverse complement strand
CATCAACGACCAGGACCTCACTGGCGCGAAAGTGCTGTTGGATAAAGCGCTTAAGGATCCTTTTAACGCACCGGTGCTGCCCGTAATTAATTTCTGGGAAGGAGAAATCGCATACCGGCAAAATCGTCTTGATGAGGCGGTATCTTTTTACAACGACTATCTCCGCAACCCGTCTTACACAAGCGGGGAAGTGAGTGTTATTAATGCGAAATATAACCTGGGCTACTGTTATTACCGCAAACTTAATTACCAGCAGGCACTGCCTTTTTTTGAGCAGGTGAGTAAAAATCCTTCTTTAAATGCCAAGCCCGTTGAACAAGACGCGTATCTGCGCCTGGCGGATTGTTATTTTATGAACAAGGATTACAGCAAAGCCAGGTCTGTGTACAATACCATCATTCGTTATTCCTGGCCTTCGGGTGATTACGCAACCTATCAAACGGCGATGATAGCGGGAATAAACAGCGGTAATGAAAAAATTAACCTGATGAAAAGCATTGAGGCCAAATATCCTGCCTCAGTGCTCATACCTGATGTAAATCTCGAAATCGCGAAAACATATCTTGCGGATGAAAGATACCGCGAATCCGTACCCTATTTAAACAATGTAATCAACGCCCCGGCAGCGGGTAACCTTAAACCGGAAGCACAGCTAAAATTGGGTTTATCGTATTTAAACCTGAACAACAATACGGAAGCGCTCAACCAGTTTAAAAAACTGGTAGCGGATTATCCAAATACCCCCGAAGCAAATGAAGCTATTGAAAACGTAAAAGCCATTTACACGGCGGAAGGCAAAACAGACGCATACGTTGATTTTATGAAAAGTGTGGGCCGCTCTGTTACTGTTGATGAAGAAGACAATCTTACTTACAGGGCCGCAGAAAATAAATATGTAGATAAAGATTTCAATAGCGCGCTTACTGCTTTCAACAATTATCTCAGCAAATTTCCTGGTGGACAGCATGCCTTAGATGCATGGTTTTTAAGAAGTGAAATTTATAACCAGCGCAAAGACTGGCAAAATGCCGCAGGCGGCTATGCAGAAGTTGCAGATAGGGGCGCCAGCAAATTCGCAGAAAGAGCTGCTTTACAGGCAGGACGCATTTACTATTTTGAACTGAAGGATTATGCAAAGGCGGAACAATATTTTACTGTGCTTAAAACACTAGCGGCGGGCGGCGAAAACCGGCTGGAAGCAATGCGGGGACTGTTGCGCAGCCAGTACCAGCAAAAGAAATGGGAAGAAGCTGTAGCCAATGCACAGGAATTGCTGGAAGAAAAAAACACCAGCGTGGATGATAAAGTGCTGGCTTATATGACAACCGCAAGAGCCGAGCAAAACAAGTCGAAGTACGCCGAAGCCATACAGAATTTTAAAAATGTGGTAAGCATTAATAAAGCATCCTTCGCCGCCGAAGCCCGGTATGAAATTGCCAGTTGCTACTATTCACTTGATGATCTGAAAAATGCGGATAAAGCTGCTTTTGAAACCATCAACAAGTCGGGCTCATACGATTTCTGGATTACGAAGGCTTATATTTTATTAGGCGATATTTACCTGAAGCAGAAAGACTATTTTAATGCAAAAGCCACATTACAAAGCGTGGTAGACAACAGCAGCATAACCGAATTGAAGAATGAAGCAGCAGAAAAATTAAAAATGGTGATCAGTGAAGAGAAAAGTGAAAGTAAGATCCAGGGTTAGTTGGTTGACGAGTTGATTTGTTTTTTACAGATTATAAAAAAACGAGAATGCAAAACAAGACATATATAAAAACATTTCTTTTATTGGGTTTAGGACTTTTATTGTGCTTAACCACTTTGCAGGCACAGGACCCGCTGAAGAAGCAAGCCATTGAAATTACTTCGTCTTTTAAGCCGGAGTTAAAAAATTCCGCCAAGATAAATTTTGTTGCCGCTCCTCCGGTGCCTGATTCATCTAAACCAAAATTCAGTTACAATATTCCTGTTACCAGTTTATCGCTGGTATATCAACCGCTTGCTGTTAGTCCGCTGGCACTCAACATAGACTCTTCAGGCAAATGGGCAGCCAGCAATTTTGTAAAACTGGGCTATGGAAACCTCCAAACGCCGTTTGCACAGGCCGGACTGAGCTTTAACAATGGCACAAATGCCAATCTTAATATTTTAGCGCAGTATATGTCTTCGAAAGGGAAATCTCCGCAATACCAGGAATATACAGATGTCGGTGCAAGCGCCTACGGCAGTATCGTTACCGCGGCCAAGCAGGAACTCTATGGTAAGGTTTCTTTGAATAATAACAAGTACTACCTGTATGGTTATGATCATACCGCGTATCAATTTGATAAAGGCGACCTTTTACAGCGTTTCCTCAGCTTTGATGCAAATATTGGTTTCAGAAATACAGAGCCTACGGAATTTGGTTTAAAATATCACCCGGATGTAAAACTCTCCTTCTTTAACGACAACCACGACGGCAGGGAATTTAATGCGGTGGCCGACTTACCGTTGGAAAAAGCCATCGGCGATGCTTTGAGCGTTAAGTTGGGTGTGAATGCTGATTACACACAATATTCAAGCGCCGCGCCATCAATCAACAATACTATTGTTACGGTTCCTTTTGCGCTGCAGTTCAAAAATGAAGCCGTTAATATTCATGGCGGTGTTATTCCTTCCTGGGATAATTCCACCTTTAAGTTGATGCCCGACCTTATGGCGGATTTTAAACTGGGCGGCGAAGGACTTATTGTTCAACTGGGTTGGCTGATGCACTATGACAAGGGTTCTTACAGGCGGTTTGCTTCCATCAATCCATACCTTGCACAACCGACCCAATTGTTGAATACGCGTGTAAATGAAACATTCGGCGGTATTAAAGGAACATTCCTGGAACGCTTTTTTTATAATGCCATAGTGGGGCTGGTACAATTTTACAATATGCCCCTGTTTGTAAATGATTA
>CAMPJQ010000589.1 GCA_946886925.1 uncultured Terrimonas sp. | reverse complement strand
TCTATGAGTTTTAACAGGATAAATATATGATTGTTCCGTGAAAGCTTCCCGCATGTCAACGAAGAAGGTGGCATTGCCATTATTGCAGCCCTGCCAATTGTCTGCCCGGCAATCGGGCCGCCTGAAGCGACGCATATCTTCCGGCTTTAACCCCGACATAATCTGAAAGAAAAAGAAACTTCTTCCCTTACCCTTTCAGTGAAAGAAACAATAATCCAAACACGCCTGCCGACCCGGCATTCTAAAAATAGTATCAGCAGCATTCCAGTAACAGCAAAGCCCTCAAAAAGAGCTTTGCTGTTTTTGTTTAAGCTGATAAGACTGCAGAATTAATAATACGGGATGTTGTGTAAAACTGATCCTGAATGTTTCCAGGGCACATGACTGACGGGCGCTCAGTGAGGAAAATTTGGTAAGCTTATTCCGGAAGTGAGAACTTTACCAGTACTATTCTATTACCCTCTCTATTACCCTCATACATCCATCATAATGCCCTTTGGGAAAATGAACAAATTTTACAACTCTTTGAACAGTTATTGCTAACACCAGCGCTAAGGCTTATATAATTTTGTGGCAACAGTTTTCAAACGCCTGCATCTGAACGTTTCAGAAAAGTTTTTGGGCTTTTAAGAACATTTTACCCGCAGCGCATATGATTTTATGACATAACAGCTTGTTCAAACAGTATAAAATGCCAGGGAAACTCCAAACCAGGCGGAACGACAACTGGAATCTAAAATTACAACACTTAAACACCAACTACCATGTCCAGATTAAATTTACAACCACGCAGAAAATTTCTACAATCACTTACCCTGGGAGCTGCCGCACTTGGAACCGGCGGGCTTACCGCACCTGTAAACGCATCGGCCGAAAACATCGGTTCAAATTACAACACCGATCCGGAAGATTGGATGAAAAAAATTACAGGCAAACACCGCATTGTTTATGATGTTACTGAACCGCATCACCAGTTTCCTTTTGCATGGCCGCGGGTGTTTCTTTTAACCAATGAGGCTACAGGAACACCGCCGGGCGATTGCAGCGTGGTGGTTGTGCTCCGGCACAATGCCATACCATTTGCAATGGACGATCATCTTTGGGAAAAATACAAATTCGGCGAAATGTTTCATGTAACAGATCCGGATACGAATACGCCTGCCAGCAAAAACGCTTTCTGGAAACCGGCGCCCGGCACATTTAAATTTCCTGGTATAGGGCCTGTATCCATTGGTATAAACGAGTTGCAGGAAAGTGGCGTACAGTTTGTGGTTTGCGATGCTGCTATGACCGTTTACAGCGCAGCGGTTGCCGGCAATGACGGAGATGCTGCTGCTGTAAAAAAAGAATGGGTGGCCGGGGTACTTCCGGGTATACATGTTGTTCCATCGGGCGTTTGGGCCGTAGGCAGGGCACAGGAAAAAGGATGTGCTTACTGTTTTGTGAGGTAGCCGGATGCAATTTTTTTTTGAATTGTTGCCAGCACTGCAAACATGACACAATTAAAAAAAATAGCATTGTTTAGCTCCGGAATGGTTGTGGTGCTGACTGCAATATACTTCCGGAGCAATGTTAAACCGCATGCTGGAAACGGTATGCAGAAAAAAGATACTTTAACAGCAGCAGCATTGTACCTGCCACCTGATACTTTGCAAATACAGCAATCGGTAAACCCGGAACTCATCCGGTATGGCAGGGAACTTATAATCAATACGCGCAAATACCTGGGCCCTGCCGGTATTGTAGCACAAGTTTCGAACCAGCTAAATTGCCAGAACTGCCATTTGGAAGCCGGCGCCAAAGTTGCGGCATACAGCGCCAATTTTTTGGGAGTGGCGGCAAACTACCCTTTGTACAGAGATAGAAGCGGGATGATGGAAACGATACAGTTTCGGGTAAATGATTGTATGCTGCGCAGCATGAACGGAAAGCCGCTTGATACAGCGAGCCATGAAATGAAAGCACTCGTTGCTTACATACTGTGGCTTGGTAAAGATGTTCCTTCCAAAACAAAACCTGTTAATTCAAAAATTGAACAACTTTCATACCTGGAGAGGGCTGCCGACACCATAAGCGGGAAAAAAGTGTATGCTGTAAAATGCCAGTTGTGTCATGGCGCAAACGGCAACGGTGGGTACAGTGTTGATTCTGCATTGTATTACCCGCCACTATGGGGGCCGGGCAGCTACAACACAGCAGCCGGCATGTACCGCCTGAGCCGTTTGGCAGGATTTGCTAAAAACAATATGCCCTTTGGAGTGAGCCATGGACAAAGCCAGTTAAGCAATGAAGAATGCTGGGATGTGGCCGCTTTCATCAATTCCAGGCCCAGGCCGCATAAGGTCTTTTCAAACGACTGGCCCGATCTGAGCAAAAAGGCAATTGATCATCCTTTTGGCCCTTATGCCGATGGCTTTTCTGAACATCAGCACAAGTATGGGCCATTTGGACCCATAGAAAATGAGAGAAGAAAAAAAAACAATTAAACCAAAAGTCATGAAAAAGCAACTTTCAGTACTTGTATTTGTGGCTACGCTTTTTATATTGCTGTCCACGCAAAATGCAAGCGCACAAAACAATGGGTACAAAGTGGTATTCGACATAACCAGTTCCGACAGCACCGACCACCAAAGCCTGATCCGGTGGTTAAACGGAATAAGTAAAAGCAATCCCAATGCCCAAATGGAAGTAGTGTTTTATGGCAAATCATTGCCAATGGTAACCATAGGAAAGTCGGGCATGACAGATGAAGTTCAACAACTGGCCAAAAACAAAAATATTTCTTTTCGCGTTTGTGAAATAGCTATGAAAAGACAGCAGCTCACCAAATCAGATCTGCTGCCGGGGGTAGAAACCGTGCCCGATGGTATTGCCGAAATTGTGCAAAAACAAACTGAGGGATGGGGCTATATAAAGGCAGGAAGATAGCGGCATTCTAAAAATAGTATAATT
>CAMPJQ010000588.1 GCA_946886925.1 uncultured Terrimonas sp. | reverse complement strand
TGGCGCAGATTGAACTTTGGACCAACTATAAAAATTACGGGAACAAAGTATATGTGCTGCCCAAACACTTAGATGAAAAAGTTGCCCGTTTGCACCTGAAGAAAATCGGTGTTGTACTGGAAGAACTCACAACAACCCAGTCTGAATACCTTGGCATTCCCAAAGAAGGGCCTTTTAAATCAGACCTGTACAGGTATTAGGAGAAGGCATGGGGTATCAGGTGCGAGGTATAAGTACTTGCACCTGATAGCCTCAAATCCGAAGAAATACAAAGCATTGAAACTGGCTGTCAGCAGTTAGCGATCAGCCATGAGCGAAAAACTAGGCGGACATCATTTGCGCCTTTGCATACGTTGGGTTCTTTGCGTGAAAAAAATCCCAGGGCAGGAAACCCGAAATCCGAAGTGAAATGCAGCTTTGAAACAATGTGCAAACATTCACTATATTGCTATTATTACTCCCATGGCTGATGGCACTAAGCTGAAAGCTGATCGCTCAGGGCTGAGTGCTTTACCTCCCCTGCATCAGGCACGCATGCTTTGTTCCGCAATTTCTTCCATATAAATGGCGCCATGACTTTGATGATATACACATTCCCCATTTTGAATGAGCAGTACCTGTGGAGATTCGTGCCGTACTCCAAAGCTGTTCGCAATTTTATCGGATAAGGAGCGGTATGCGATAAGGTCAAGGAAATAAAAATCCATAGCGGCAGGGACAGTAGCCCTTTCCAGCCTGTTTCTAATAAGTGAGCTGGTTCCGCAACGGGTAGAATGTTTATAAATGAGCTGCGGCCGTTCTTGTGATTTTACTACCAGTTCGTCCAATTGATTTTCATTAATAAGATTGTGCCAGTCCATAATTATTGATTTGAATTTATTGCTTTCCTGTGTTCTTTTGTCCGGGCTTTTTGTTCTTATGCGTCTTTTGATTATGCGTGGTATCATCGCCTTTAAATTCCTGTTCTTCTCCTTCCCTGCTATCCAGGTCATCCTTGTTTTCGGGACGATTTTTATTGGCATTAAACTGCGTGTTGTGTTTCGCCGTTTGTTGATCTTTTATCTTTTTCATATAGATGTGTTTTAACAGCTAGAAATAAAATACCGTACCAAGTTCAGGCATCGGATTTATCAAACGCCCACAGCCATCAGGTATCATTATATTTTATATTATGGGGCAATTGTTCTACGGAAGATATATAAAATAAAAATTCCGGAGATTAAACCTGCGTTGCAAATTTAATCTCCGGACTGGAAAAAGTATCTACTATATATTAGTAGCCCGGGTTCTGCACTAAGTAATCAGGCAGGTTAGATGCCCCGTCTATTGCATTTTGCGGGATAGGGAAAATGCGTTTCTGAGGATCAGAATTGTTTTTTTCTGTCCATGTTCCTTCATATTTTCCAAAACGGATCATATCGGTACGGCGAACGTTTTCCCAATACAATTCAAAGCCTCTTTCGCGGTATAATAAGTCTAAGTTCATTTCTGTTAAGGCCGGCGGAATCACCCTTGCAGTTCTGGCAGCACGTATGGTATTTACATCTGCCAGCGCTTCTGTTTCGCCCCCACCCTTTCTTAACCTCGCTTCTGCCCGCATCAGGTAAATATCAGCAAGCCGTAAAATCACAATATCATGCTCTCCAAAATTTCTGCCGCTTACGGAACCACGACTGAATTCATACTTTTCAACACGGTAACCATTGTTGTAATTGCTTCCTGCTACAGTAAAATCTATGTTTTCAGTAAAAAATACCGGTAAATCGGGCCGGTTGCGGGTGTTATTGAATAGCTTCCCCACTTTCATATCTCCGTTAGGGCAGGTTTCAAATACGCCTCCTGTTCTTATCAATCCATATTGCTGTCCTCTTAAAATACCACGGTCAATGTAAAAATCGTCTCCCGGAATACAGGTTGTAGTAGTATCAAGATTCCGCTTAAAGAACCTGCCATCCATTTCCGCGGGATCATTGGGTGCATAAGCCTGCGCCCAGGTTTGATAAAAGTCGGAAGTAATGCCGGGACCATCGGTACCATTAGCGCCAGGGTAAGCCGCCAGGGGAAACATATCTCCTGAAAGAGAAAAATACGCCATACGGTTATGCCCGTTAAGATCCGCCCTTTGGTCTATCGCAAAAATCAATTCTTTATTGGTGTGGTTGGCATCACCAAATATTTCAAAATATTCAGGTGACAGTTCAAATTTTCCTGAATTAATGATCTGGTCACAGTATTGAATCACTTTATCCATGTCTTCACCTGTAAAATTAAATGACCCATAGATATCCCTGTAAACCGCAGCCTGTAAATGTAATCTTGCCAGCAAGCCCCATACGGCTGCTTTTGTAATTCTGCCGGGGCCGGTATCATCACGAACGATGGGTTCAATAGCCAGCAGTTCAGATTTAATGTATTCTACTGCATCGTTACCTCTTAAAATAACCGAATTTATCTTAGGGTCATCTTTGACAAATGCTACTCCGAATAAATCGAGACACAACAAGTTATAATAGGCCCGCATCCCTCTTGCTTCAGCTAAAAACAACGGAGCATTGGGATCGGTGCTGGTGGGTAAAGTATTAATAGCCAGTATAGCACGCGAAATTCCAAGGGTGATATTGTTCCATACATTCCTTACATTTGGATCGCTACTGGTAGTTTCATGTTTGTGTAACGAAATATAGATGCCGTTATCTCCCCAGTCTGTACCACCCCTGTAAGGTAAGATCGCTTCATCAGTAGAGATTTGCTGCAAAGCAAAGTATTGTGTGTGTTGAAACAGCCCCGGCAAAACAGCGTAAACAGGTGAAATCAGGCCCTCTGTTATCTCTTTGTCGGTTGAGCCGGTGCTCGAAGTTTCGTCCAGCACCCGTTCGTCTAACTTGCTGCAACTGCCCAGAGCAATTGCAACTGTATATAACGAAAGTATATAAAATATTTTCTTAATCATATG
>CAMPJQ010000587.1 GCA_946886925.1 uncultured Terrimonas sp. | reverse complement strand
CGTTCCGGAAGGCGTACCCGGTATTAGAAGCCTGGTAATGTTCAGGCCCGAAACCGGAAAACATTTATATGAACTGGCACAGGTGCTGCTGCGGGACGACTCTCCGCTAACGCAGGCCGAAAGGGAGCTGATAGCAGCTTATGTATCGCACAGGAACAATTGTATGTTTTGCAGGAACAGCCATGCGGCCGCCGCAAGATGTTTGTATCATGAAGCTGCACCCGTAGTTGATGCGGTATTCCTTGATATGCAGGAGGCCCCCGTAAGTGAAAAGCTAAAAGCTTTACTTAACATAGCAGGTAAGGTACAGATCAGCGGTAAAGCGGTTACTGATGAAGACATTGAAGCAGCAAGGCAATTGGGCGCCGGCGACAGGGAAATACACGACACGGTTTTAATTGCGGCTGCCTTCTCCATGTTTAACCGTTATGTAGACGGGCTGGCAAGCTTTACACCAACTAACGCAAACGAATATGCGGAGATGGGAAAAAGAATGGTAGAAAAAGGATATGTATTGCCGGATCGGTCAAGATGAAATACAGGGTCCGCCGTTCCGCACAGATGATATTCATTAAATAATTAAAACAAAAACGTTATGAAAATCAGGACAGAACCAATAGGGAGCATTCCACGCCCGCTTGCATTGATCGAAGGGATGGCTGCGCATGCAAATGGCGATATCAATGAAAAGGAACTGAACAAATTATTTGAATCCGCTATAACGGATACCATAAAACGTTTTGAAGCCACAGGTTCGCCGGTAATTACAGACGGTGAGCAAAGCAAGCCCAGCTTTGCTACCTACCCCATTGCGGGTATGAAGCATCTTGACCCTAACGGAGTTATTATTCCTTTTGCGGACGGGCATACCCGCCAGCTACCTAAAATCACAGGCGGACCTTTTCGTTACCAGGTATATGCCAGCACCTATCTCGAAAAAGCAAAAAAAATGACGGACCTGCCGGTTAAACAGGCAGTTATTGCAGTATCGGCAATAAGTTTATTGTATCCACAGGAAGCCATTGAAGGATATACGCATGATCAATTCATAAACGACTTGCTGAATGAAGCGGAGAGGGATATAAGAAACAATCTTAACAGCGGCGCGTATAAGGTACAGATTGATTTTACAGAAGCCCGGTTAGCATTGAAATTAGACCCTTCCGGCAATTTGCTGAAATCATTTATTGATCTCCATAACAAAGTACTTACGAGGTTTACAAAGGAAGAGCGCCAAAGGATCGGTGTTCATTCCTGCCCCGGCGGAGACCACGATTCAACGCACAGTGCAGACATATCCTATGCTGATCTCCTACCTTTGTTGTTCGGGTTGCAGGCAGGCAGTTTTTACCTGGAATATGCCGCCGAAAACGACAAGCCTTCCGTGCTGACAGTTATTAAAGAGAATCTCCGGCCGGATCAAACGGTTTTCCTGGGTGTTACCAATGTAAATGACCCGGCGATAGAAAAGCCTGAAGAAATAAGGGATCGCATATTGGAAGCAGCGGAAGTGATACCTGTTTCACAGATCGGTACAACAGATGACTGCGGCTTTTCGCCATTTGCAGATGATACTTCTACGTCGAGAGACATCGCATTCGGCAAGATAAAAGCACGTATTGATGGTACCCGCATGGCGGAGGCTGTAATCAACAAAAAATAATCTGATCATATGGCACATATTAATTTAAATAACGATTTACCGGGTATAAGAGGCCCCATGGCATACCGGCCGGAGACAGCAAAGCCTCTTAATGAATTAGCAGAAACATTGCTGCGTGATGATAACAATACGCTGAGCAGGGGCAACAGGGAGCTGATCGGGGCTTATGTATCTTACCTCAACGATTGCTTTTTTTGCCAGAACGTGCATGGCGCTATGGCCCAGCATTATATGCAATGCGATATGCAATTCATTGACAGTATAAAACATGATTTCTTCACTTCGACTATTTCCGATAAAATGAAATCGCTCTTGGCCATTGCTGCAGCCGTGCAAAAAGATGGTAAGTATGTAACTGCTGCATTGATTGAGCAGGCCAAAGAACAGCAGGCCACCGACAGGGAAATACATGATACGGTATTGATCGCTGCCGCTTTTTGCATGTTTAACCGTTATGTAGACGGGTTGGGCACTTTTGCACCGCAAGACAGGCAGTTATATGTTAACCGTGCACCGCAAAGGGCCGAAGAGGGATATGCGAACCTGGATTTGTATAAATAAATAATAGCCAAAAGAAGCGCCAGGAACCAAAAAACAAGAACCAAAGAGAAAGCATATTCCGTTTTTCCATAATAGTATTTGCATAATTTTGTTGCATGACCATTTTTTCAAAGATCATTGCGGGCGAAATTCCTTCCTATAAAATTGCGGAGAATGAAAAATGCTATGCTTTCTTAGATATATTTCCTTTGGTGAAAGGGCATACGCTGGTAATTCCCAAAATAGAAGTGGATAATCTTTTCGATCTTCCCCAGGATTATTTAAGCGAGCTCCTTGTTTTTGCGCAGCCCATTGCCAAAGCCATTGAACGTTCTTTTCACTGCAACCGCTGCGGCATCAGCGTGGTAGGACTGGAAGTGCCGCATGCGCATATTCACCTGGTGCCTATTAACAGCATGGATGATCTTAATTTTACAAGAGGCAAACTAAAACTATCGCAGGAGGAATTAAAGGAAGCGCAACAAAAGATATTATCCAACTTAACAAACTCACCGGATAAGTAGAGGAGGAAAACTGCAGTCTCACCTTTCCGGCACGTGGAAGCATGTGCGGGGTAATCGCCTTGCTACGTGTTTTCACCACCCACACTAAGCACAGCGATGCTGCAATTTGAAATGCACCCATCTAACAATAGTTCAGTTGCTTTGCATATTTATCAGGGATAAGTAGCTGAAGCTACAGTAATACTACAGCTAAATCAAGGCGTGTGCACGGATATGTTGTATCCTCATCCGTGC
>CAMPJQ010000586.1 GCA_946886925.1 uncultured Terrimonas sp. | reverse complement strand
TCCTTACATTGCGGTGCTTATAGTAAGCACTATTGTTGCCGCTGTTGCTTTTATATGGCGTGAGCTCAGTACGGATCACCCGGTAGTGAATTTCAAAATACTAAGATTCCGCAGTTTTTCTGTAGGCATATTAACTTCCTTTGCCCTGGGATTTGCTTTATATGGGTCCGTATTTATCTTCCCGGTATTTTGTCAGAATTTGCTTGGGTTTTCTGCACAGCAAACCGGAGAATTGTTGTTTCCCGGAGGCATGGCAACCATATGCATGATGCCCATTGTGGGAATGATGCTTAAACGTGGAATACCGGCGCAGTTGATGTCTACAATAGGATTTGTGTTGTTCTTCATTTTTAGCTGGATGTTATCTAACTCTACACTGGAATCGGGTACAGGCAATTTCTTTTGGCCGCTTATTATACGCGGAATAGGAATGAGCCTGTTGTTTGTGCCATTAACTACGCTTGCTATACAGGATCTTCACGGAAAAGATATTGGCCAGGGCGCGGGGCTCAACAATATGATGCGCCAACTGGGAGGGTCTTTCGGGATCGCTATTCTTACTACCCTTATTCACATTAAAAGCGGGATTAACAGGAATATTTTACTGGAAAATATCAATCCCTACAACCCGGCATTTGCAGAAAAACAACAGGCATTTATACAGAGCTTTCAAAGCAAAGGCTATAGCGCTTTTGAGGCGCAGCAAATGGCCAACAGGGCCATTGAAGGTTCGGTGGTCAAACAAACGATGCTGGTAACCTACGATAATATATACTTACTGGTAGGTGTATTTGTGCTTTGCTGTATTCCGCTGGTATACCTGCAGAAATTTAAAAAAAATGTGGCTATACCTGTGGATGCGCATTAACCGGTTACAATACAGATATTACCGGATAATGATCTTTTGGTTTTTTTGAAAATCCCGGCCGATCAATCGAATGATATACATTCCCTTTGGCAAATCGGGTAATACGATAGAAAGGTAGCCGTTTGCTCCATTCATTTCTTTTGTTAAAACCGGTTTGCCTGCTACGCTAAAGAGTTGTACTCTTTCCAACCGTTTCTCCGAGTTAACATCTAACCTTCCGGCGGTAATTATGGTAGGGTAGATCTTTATACCACCCGCCATTGAATTGTTTATGCTGATAACGGGGGAATAATTTCCCGTGCCATCAGCATCTATAATGTATAGCCGGTAAAATATTATACCTCCCGTAGTTGCATAATGCCGGAAAGTATATTCATCACCACTAATATTATTGGATGCATTTACGGAGCCTGCGCTACTGAACTCAGCGCCGTTGCTGCTGTATTCAATTACAAATTTTTCAACGTTTTGTTCTGTTGCCGTTGTCCAGCTCAATTCATTATAGCCACCATCCGTTTCGCGGCCCGAAAACTGGGTAAGGGTGAGTGGCGTAGCTTCCAGCGGAATTATTTTATATACAGCATTTTCAGTGAGTGCTGCCGCATATAAGGTTCCATCCTGTATTTCACTTATACTGGATATGCCTGTCTTTAAAGCCGGCTGGGTGTTTACAACATTAAAGTTACCATTAACATCACGCTGGACGGCCCATACATTGCCCGAATAATAATCAGTAACAAAATAATATCCCTGTAAAGTTGCAAATTCATCACCCCTGTATACATAACCACCTACAACTGAACTACCCTCATCCGGATTATCGTATTCAAAAACCGGCGCCACTTTACCCGGCGGATCGCAAAGTGGGTCAACATCTGTATTTTGAACAGTCCCTTCGTAACAGCGCCAGCCATAATTGGCGCCGGATGAGCCTGCCTCCCGGAAGTTCACTTCCTCTTTTTTACCTTGTCCAACATCGCCGATCCATATATCACCCGTTGAGCGGTCGAAGCTCCAGCGAAAGGGATTGCGTAGGCCAATAGCCCAGAGCTCCATTGTTACAGGCGTTGCATCTACATTCATCCGGATCATCTTCCCCAGTAATGAGGCAGGGTTTTGTGCATTGTTATCCGGATCATTGGCACTGCCCCCGTCGCCGGTGGCAAAATATAAATAATTAATCCCCCCGTCTGTGCGAAACTGCAAATGTCCGCCATTGTGATTGGTAAAAGATTTTGGTATTGTTATTAAAGGTGTGGCAGGATCTGGGTTGGGTTCAGCTATATCAGGATTGGAAGAAACAACATAGCGGGCAACAGTAACAGATCCCTCATTATTCGTATAATAAACAAAAAAATACCCGTTACTTGTATAGTTGGGATGAAAGGCCATGCTCAACAGCCCACGCTCTCCGTCCAATGTAATAATTGTGCTAATATCAAGAAAAGGAGCTGCTAAAACCTCCGATCCATTCCATATCTTAATGGTGCCGCCCTTTTCAACGATAAACAATCTGCCGGTAGCATCTCCCGGTGCTGAAGCAATTTCCATGGGTGAGGAAAGACCTGAACTGATCAGTGGTTCGTAAGCAATGGCCGGCTGTGAGCGGACGATAGGTTGAAAAAAAAGAACAAGAACAGGTAAAAAAACAATTTGCAGGTATTGAAAATGTTCTTTCCTCATACCAGTAGTATTTAAAAGATAGTGTCACAAATACAATGCCGTTCGAAAATATGAACTGCAGGCGGGAGTTATCTCAAAAGCGATTATTTGAAACCATATAGCAGGATGCACAAAAAAAAGGAGCTGTCTCAAAAGTTATGTTTTGCCACTAAGACACTAAAACACGAAGAAAATAAAACCTGAAGATCAGGACTTTGTGTCTTAGTGTCTTTGTGGCATATCCTCTATACCGGCCTTTTGAGACAGTCCCCTTCAATTATTAAAAGATCGTCATTTACTTACTCAAATGCATACTCCTTTCCTTATACAGTGTTCTGAAATAAGGATCGCGCAAGTCCTTTATAAAGCGGATAGCTTCTCCGGTTGATTTCATTTCCGGACCCAGCTCTTTATTTACACCGGGGAACTTATCAA
>CAMPJQ010000585.1 GCA_946886925.1 uncultured Terrimonas sp. | reverse complement strand
GTATATATACTTTCTATATAGACGGGGCTTTTTTTCTACAGCAGTAATTCATCTTTTCCGGATGTTAAAACATGACAACAGCTTTTAAATTTTACGGTATAATTCCGAACTGCAATTCCTGTTAAAAGGTTTTCAAATTATCTTTGATTTGCGTGTGAAAACATTGAGGCTAACAACAGTATATCATCTTCTTAAATATAATTACTTGATTGCTGGTATTATGTCCGTTGCGTTGCCTGTTAACATCAAATAAAGCTGGCAAGACTTTTGAAAAAGAGGATGAGAACTAAAACAGTACATTATGAAAAAGACTATCGCAGCACTTGGTGCATTACTTCTGATGAGTGGACTGGCTTTACAGGCGCAACAATCTTCTGTGTACGTAAAGGCTGGTTTAAACCTGGCAAATATTTCAGTTAATAAAGACGGGCAGGTAGATGATTCAAGAACCCTTCCATCTTTTCACGCGGGGTTACAGGGCAACCTTCCTGTAGGCTCTTTCTTCGCCATTCAGCCCGGTGTATTTTTCACGGGTAAAGGATCGAAACTTGAATCAGGCAATACGTCCGGCGACAATTGGTACAGGGTTTCTACCCGGCCTTATTATATTGAGGTACCTGTGAATGCCGTTATAAAAATTCCGTTGGGTGAAGAAGCCCGGTTTTTTGTTGGAGCAGGCCCGTATGCTGCTGTTGGCATAGGCGGAAAGAATAAAATTGAAGGTGAATTGTTCGGAGTAGATTTCAGCAGAACACAGAACATTAAATTTTCCAACGATGATCCGTTTACCAGCGGTGAGGAAGGAGCTGGTTATGGCATTATGAGACGCTTTGATTACGGATTAAATGGTACGGCAGGTGTAGAAGGTAAGCGTGCAGTTTTTTCCGTTAATTATGGATTAGGGCTGGCTAAATTACAATCAGGAACCAGCAGTTCGGATGATGAGTTGAATAAGCACCGGGTGTTGAGCTTTACGCTTGGCGTTAAATTATAAAGCAGTGAATGAGCAATCTGTGAATGGTGAATGGTGAGGGGTCAATTTGCAGATAATAAGTTGGCTTCTCACCTTTCGTTTAGTGAAACGGAGACGTGAGCGGACAAACCTGAAGCGATAAGCATTCCAGCCTCTCACCTCTACCCTTTCACGTTTCACCGCTCATCTCTCACGCTTACATCATCCACATAATACACCGCCTTTGCAACTTTTTCATCGGCGCCGGGCAATGGAGGTTCTGGTTCTTCATTAGGTGTTCTGCGGCTGGGAATGTCTCTGTATGGCCCGGTTCTGAAAGATACCCGCTCAACCGATTTCACGACTTCGGCTAATGCTGCCCGTGATAGTACTTTTTTTCCGTTCAGCAATAGATCAAATGACCCATTCATACCGGCATTGATAATAAGCCGAAAATCGTACCATGTACCGGGCTGGTATTTTTGGATCACAATGCTTTTACCGCCATTCATTGCTTCTATATTTCCCTTATCTGAAAAATGGATCCTTACAGGGCGATTGCCATAGCGGTCGGTAACATCAACAGACAATTCACCGTGATCGCTTTGTGCGGCATATACCCTGAACCGCAGATCAGCTTTAGTGGTTTCTTTAAAAACCCGGATGGCTCTTGCATAGTCATATGGATCTTCATCCGTTAACTGCAGGCTTTTATTTTTTGCACCGGGAAAGTCCGCTACTGCAACGGGCGCCCACCGGGGAGAATACGTATTCCAGTTGGGAATGGCTTCACCTGCCACAAGCGAATTAAAATTATCATTTACAGGTGCGCTTACATTATAGGTAACGGGAACAGGCAGCCGTGTAATCCACATGTCCTCTTTGTTCATGCTGTATGTGATCCACATATCATTGCCCGGCGGGTTGCCATTGCCTTCCACTATCCCTCTTGTATAGCAGGGACCAAAATCCTTCCATCTGCCAAAAAACCGCCTGGGCGGCACTTCACCCTGCACCAGCAGCATATCATCAAAAATAATTCCGTCATTGCCCGTCACTATAATTAAAGGATAACGGTATTCAGAGTTATCTATAGGATTATAGCACATGGCATACCTCCCGTCTTCCATTTTTTGTCCCCAGTTTTTGCCACCAGACATAATAAGTGTAGGTACTTTAACCGGCATGGAAAAAGTCGCCCCTTCATCACCCGATAAAGCGGCTTTTGATTTTTTCCAGAGCATCACTACTTTGCCGTCTTTACGATGGAAATAAGACAAGGCAGAAAGATGATCATCATTCCTGTTTTGAGCATACAGGGCATCATTACCGTCATCTTCATCTTTCCATTGCAATACCATCAGCCTGTTCTTCAGCAATGCCTTACAGGCGGCTATAAAACCGGTATCTGCTGAACGGGTATAAAAAGGAAAGCCGGTATTGCTTTCATTCCATTGGGCATGGCTTTCATAATGGATAAAATGTATAGGCCCAAAACTACCGTCTTTGTATATCTCCCGCACTACCCTGCCGATGCCGCCTTCCTGGAAAGGGTCTTCGGTATGCCCGTAAAATGCGAGCGTGAGTAAACGCCCGTTTGGCGCTACGTAAAATCCCATGCGCTGGTGCATCATATACCCGCTATATCCTTCCGGGATTTTCACTCCTGCAGGCGGCTGGTAGGGTGGAAATAAAATGAGTGGTTTATTCCAGTTCCTGCCATCTGCTGAGGTAACAAGCAATGTTTGTCCCGGCGCGATATGCTCATCAACCGGGTTGCTGAGATACTGCAGGTAAAATTTCCCGTTCCAGTAGGCAAGGTTTGGTGCATGGTTGTATGTCCAGCCCGAATCTGCGTCAATGCCACCATGCTGCCGGTTGGCACGCATTACCTGTATGCTTTCGGCGCCAACGGCCCAACGCAGCCTGCCTTCATGTACCGACGGGTCAATGGTCACTCCGCCCACATAGCGAACGGGCTCGGAGGCGCTTCCGGTTTGGGCAAATAAATATGC
>CAMPJQ010000584.1 GCA_946886925.1 uncultured Terrimonas sp. | reverse complement strand
CATGTGTACAACGTATAACAGTTCATGCTTGTATATGCTGTCAATAAAACCGCTGAAGTGGCTTTTTCTACCATTCACCGCTAATCCGTTTATTACAGCAACTTTCTTCATTACTGATATCTGTTTTTACGGTAAATAAATTTTCCGGTCTGCCCAATAGATCAGATAGTTTTTAAAGAGCTTCCGATGATACATAACTGCTGCTACTTTAGCTCCTCCATTTAAAAAATGTTTGGTAATTTCTGTACCAATTCCTCCGGCAGCACCGGTGATAACTACCACTTTATTGCTGAATTTCATATTGATAATTTTCTAAGTGTTTTGATGAATTAATTGCCGGATAATCCGTATAGCCTTTCGCTCCCGGCGTATAGAGCGTACTAAAATCAACAGGATTAAGCGCTGCGTTTGTTTTTATTCTTTCTGCAAAATCAGGGTTAGATAAAAAAGAACGTCCAAACGCAACCAGGTCTGCAAAACCTTTATCAAGCATTTCTTCACCGGTTTCAGGAGTAAGCCCGTTGGCTAAAATGATAGTGCCGGAAAAATTTTCACGTATAGCCTGAAATGTTTTTGCAGGAATAGGTGCGTTGACAGCTATGTGCAGGTATACGACTTGCAGCTCGTCTAATTTTTGAGCAAGATATGCGTAGGTGTTATGTGTTTCTTTTTCGCCATATTCTGCCAGATCCCCCAATTTGGAAAAGGGAGAAAAACGAATTCCTACTTTTTCTTTTCCTATGGCCCTAGCAATTGCCGCGGCTACTTCAATGGCAAACCTGCTACGATGCTCCATAGTGCCTCCGTATTCATCTTCACGATTGTTTACATTTGGATTCAAAAACTGCTCTATCAAATAGCCATTGGCACCATGAATTTCCACGCCATCAAAGCCTGCTTCGATCGCATTTATTGCAGCAACCACAAAACCTTCGACTACATTTTTGATTCCTTCTTTGGAAAGCGCAACCGGTACCGAATAGTCTTGTAAACCTTTGGTGTCGGTGAATATTTGCCCGGATGCTTTAATATCTGAAGCACCGGCAAGAGCGGTTTTTTCCGGCAGATTATCATTATGCCCGATGCGCCCGGTATGCATCAACTGTAAAAAGATTTTGCTTTCTTCACGGTGTACATTATGAGTAATTGGCTTCCATGCATCTACCTGTTGCTGGCTGAAAACTCCGGGTATCCTGGGATAACTCAATGCTTCGGGCGAAGGTGCAGTACCTTCCGTAATAATCAGTCCCGCTCCCGTACGCTGACCGTAGTAATCTGCCATTAATTGATTGGGAAGGTTGCCAATGGCACGGCTGCGCGTCATTGGAGACATTACTAAATGGTTTTTCAGCTCGAAGTTGCCTTTTGTATAAGGCGTTAATAATTTTTTCATCTTTGTTGTATTTGATAATTTGATACAGCAAAGTTGAATTGACCTGCCCGGCTTAAATAACCCTGAAAGTCATATAAATAGTCTTACCCGGCGGCAGAATACTTTTTTGGGGTGATCCCATAGTGTCTTTGAAATAAGCGGCTGAAATGGCTGAGGTTGGAAAATCCAAGCTGGTAGCCCACTTCAGAAACAGAGTATCCTGCCTGTTTTAATAAAAATGCAGCTTCTTCCATCCTCACTTTTTGATAGTAGTTGTAGATGGTATCGCCAAAGGTTTGTTTGAATAGCTGTTTCAGTTTGGTTTCACTCATGCCAATTGCAGCGGCAAGGGTTGGTAGTAAAGGCGGGGCGCTAATGTCTGCTAAAATAATATCGCGGGCCTTAAACAGTTTTTCAGCATCAGCATTGTTGACCGCATTCTGCGAAGTATTTCCTCTTTTGGAAAGTCTATGAAACAAATGATACAGTAATTCCTGCACTTTTATTTGAACCAAAAAATTACTTAGATCATCGTTCATATTGATGGCTGCAATATTTTTCAGTGCTTGTTGTGTTTCCGTATTCATACTTTCGAAGTATAAGAAAGATGTCGCCCCGGTAGTGATCGTCTGTAAAACCTGGTTGGGCTTTTCAGCGCCCAACAGAGACATCAATTTCGATGAAGTAATACCCACCACCACATATTGCGTTTCGGTATTGGCCGGGAACCGGATAACAGAGCTTAAATCATTGGTGGTAACCTGTATGGCAGATTCATTTTTCTGGGAAAACTTTACAGGTTGTTCCTCGTTATAAACGAGGTCAAGAGGTTGTTCATTGTTATAAAAGAAAATACTTAAGAGATCATTGGGCTCAACAGCAGCATTTCTTTTAATGATAAAATCTTCTTTTAGTGTATAGCGGTGGATCAGCAGCCTGAAATCATTTCCAAATACTACCATTCTTATGTATCCTTCGCCCATCGAAGCAGGAATAGTGAGGTAATTATCCCTAAGCGGAATATGGTACTTTTTCGAAAAGTCTGTAATAAAGTCGAAATGGAGAGCCGCTGTAAATTCAAATATCATGTTGCAATACCACTTTTTCCGATGACAGTACCTTTCAAACGTTTGCGGCATTTTAATTCGCGCCGGGGTCTCACTCTTCCCACAGTTGCCTGACTGTGAAGACTCCGCCGGCAAAAGAAAATGGCCACTTTGGTTTTTTAATTGCTATCGTCTTATTCTTTTTGTGGGGCATAAAAGTAGATAATAAAAACGGTTGGTTTTTTAGCATTTTACGCTTCTGCTAATAATGAGTGTTTATATGGAGAGAGAGTTGGCTCCGTATATTTCTTGTTAAATCCACCCCAGTGGCGCAGGTGGGAAGCATTGCCCCGCGCTTAGCCAGACCTGTTGCCTCATTAATAAGCTTTCTGTGAATACACAACCTACTATTCCCAATAATCCCTTTTGTCTTTTGTTGAATCTATTGTCACCGCCATATTGCCTGAAAAAAGAAAGCGGTCAATCCACGCACAAAACGCAGGCTGACCGCTTTCTTATTTTATTAGTGAGCTGTCCAGCTTCTCCTGA
>CAMPJQ010000583.1 GCA_946886925.1 uncultured Terrimonas sp. | reverse complement strand
GATTCATCAGTAATTTCCCCCTTTAAACAAAGTAAATTTTCTTTTCTGGCAACTATGCCAACCGCTGAAAATAAGTTTTGTAAAAATGTAATCTATACATTACATTTGGTAATGTAAAAGTTACTTTTATGAAGCACAATTCGTTTCCTTATTCATATTGGACAAAAATATTGGGGTTATTGATCATCATCGCAGGAGTGATCAGCTTTTTCCAGCAGTATCATAAAAAGGGAATTTTCGATACAAATGAATTAGCCATCGGGCTTAGCTGGGGATTTGTTTTTATCTTTTTTTCTAAGGAAAGAACAGATGACGAAATGATACAGGGACTCAAGTTTAAGGCATTAACACGGGCTGTTATTATAGCGTTTTCTATTACTCATCTTTACAATTATATTTTTCTGAATTGGCGTTTCAAGCGGGAGCATGATATGATCCTTTCTATTTCTGCCTACCAGTTTTTGGCCCTAACGCTCATTATTGCCACAATAAGCTTTCATTATTTAAAACGTCAGGCAACGTTAAATGAAGCGGAATGAAAAATCTTATAAAAGTTGAGCGGGCAAGACATAATATGACACAGGCGGAATTAGCCGAAAAGGTGAAAGTTGCCCGGCAAACCATCATTGCAATTGAAGCCGGCAGGTTTGTTCCTTCTGCAATGTTGGCCTTCAAAATTGCTGCAGTACTTAAATGCAAAACAGACGAAATTTTTGAGCTTGAAGATGAGGATTGGCTGTAGGGTAAACGCTACATGAAGCACAAGACTTACTTTTGCGGTTCATGAGCAGAAAAAAAGTCAAAAACCAGGTGCTGGAGCAGGTACTGGTGGAGGATTATGCGGCAGAGGGTAAGTCTCTCAGCAGGGTTAATGGTAAAGTAATTTTTATTGAAGGCGCTGTTCCGGGCGATGTGGTGGATGTATTGCTGGGAAAAAATAAAAAGGACTGGGCAGAAGGAAAGGCTATTCGTTTTCATACATTGTCTGCCGGCAGAACCGAACCTTTTTGCAGTCATTTTGGAGTTTGCGGGGGATGCAAATGGCAAATGCTGCCTTATGAAAAGCAACTGGCGTATAAACAAAATGAAGTGGAGCAAAATCTCCGCAGGCTGGGACGTATCCATTTGCCGCCTGTGATGCCTATCCTGGGCTGCGATAAAACCGTACGCTACCGGAACAAGCTGGAATTTACTTTTAGCAATCACAGGTATAAAACATGGGATGAAATACAAAATGATCCCTTACCGCTGCAACCCCGCGGCGAAAGAAAAGAGGATCCTGCGCTTGGCTTTCATGTACCGCGTATTTTTGATAAGGTTATTGATATTACCACCTGCCACCTGATGGAAGAACCCGCCAATGCTATAAAGAACACGATACGAGATTTGGCACTGCAGCAGGGTTATTCTTTTTATGATATCCGCCGGCACACCGGCTGGCTGCGCAATCTTATTATACGGGTATGCACTACGGGTGAGGTAATGGTAAATATTTGTCTGGCGTATGAAGAAGAGGCAGAACGGCAAAAGTTAATAGATCATTTGCTGGCCCGGGTTCCTTCCATTACTACCCTGTTGTATACCATCAATGCAAAGAAAAATGACAGTATATACGACCTGGAACCTAAAATATATTTTGGTAAAGGATATATCACAGAATATCTCGAAGATTTTCAATTCAAAATAAGTCCAAAGTCATTTTTTCAAACCAATAGCCGCCAGGGTGAAAAATTATACCAGGTAACCCGAAACTTTGCTGAGTTAACCGGCAATGAAACGGTATATGACCTGTATTGCGGTACGGGCAGCATTGGTATTTTTGTAAGCAAACTGGCAAAAAAAGTTATAGGAGTAGAACTGATACCCGAAGCCATAGCCGATGCAAAGGAAAATGCCTTATTGAATAATATTGCTCATGCCGGATTTTTTTCAGGAGATGTAATTGATATATGCGATGATGCTTTTTTTATGCAGCATGGAAAACCTGATGTAATTATTACCGATCCGCCCCGTGCCGGTATGCACGATAAATTGGTTCAGAAAATATTGGAAATGGAGGCTCCGCTGGTAGTATATGTAAGTTGTAACAGTGCCACGCAAGCCAGAGACCTGCAACTGCTGCATGAAAAATATGAGGTAACAAAGGTGCAGCCTGTAGATATGTTTCCACATACCCATCACATAGAAAATGTAGTTCAGTTAAAACTAAGATAATGTTATAGTGCAGGGCATCGGATCATACTATAAGGTTTATTATCAGCCATAGTTTATTTTCGCACACAATCAATTGAATCATTATGACAGAATTTCGTCCGGGTGGCTTCCAGGTATTGCCAATTGTTGTAAAAAATTTACTGATCATCAATGGATTGGTTTTTTTAGCACAGGTAACATTTGAGCAAACGGGAATGTTTTCCCTGGAAAACCTTTTTGCCCTGCATGATGTGCATTCGGTATATTTTCGACCTCACCAGTTGGTCACCCATCTTTTCATGCATGGAAGTTTTGGTCATATCTTCTTTAATATGTTTGCATTGTGGATGTTTGGCAATGTGTTAGAAAATTACTGGGGCGCTAAGAGATTTCTCATTTTTTATATGGCATGTGGCCTGGGAGCAGGGTTATTGCATCTGGGGGTGTTGTATTTTGAAAACGTTCCCATCATGCAACTTTTTCATTCTTTGTCTGCAGATCAGCAGGCGGATCTTCTATACTCTCCTAATTTTAAAATTAATACCGCAACCGTAGGTGCTTCGGGCGCCGTTTTTGGTTGTCTTGCAGCCTTTGGCTATCTTTTTCCCAATAGCCTAATATATTTATATTTTTTTATACCCATCAAAGCCAAATGGTTTGTATTAATGTACGCGGCTATGGAATTCTTTATGGGCGTTCGCAATTCCGCCGGCGATAATGTAGCCCATTGGGCACATTTGGGTGGCGCTCTGGTCGGCTTTTTGTTGGTACTGTATTGGAAT
>CAMPJQ010000582.1 GCA_946886925.1 uncultured Terrimonas sp. | reverse complement strand
GCTTTACGGGTGCTGCAAAAGAAAGGACGCCGCTGGTTTTGAGTTTCCGGCGGAATACTTTATCACCACATGAAACATATAAAATATTGAATTTAGTACCGCCGAAGCAAAGATTGGAAGGCTGACTGTTTGAAGGCGGGGTAGGCAATACAGCATTTACCCGGCCAAGCTGATCCAATACCTGGATGCCGGCGTTGGTTGCCACATATACTCTTCCTGCGGTATCACATTTCAGTCCATCCGCCCAGGCATTCTCTTCGGTATCCGGTACATGCAGCCAGCCGTAACGTTGCTTGTATGCGAGCGTTCCATCGGCTTTTATTTTATAAACCCATACCCAGTGAGAAGCTGATTCGGTTACATATAATTGTGTTTGATCGGGCGAAAGCGTAACGCCATTAGGATACTTCAATCCCTCATCCACCAATAACTTTTCACCATTAGACCGCACAAGGTAAAGCTTGCCCGGACGGGTGGTTCCATCCGGAACGGTAACATATATATTCCCATTTTTTGCTATCGTTAAATCATTACCTGAAATACTGTCCGCCACAATGATTTGCTTTTCATTGACATCATAACTTAGTATTTGCTTTGTTTCACCCGCTACGGTATACCTTTTCCCATCCGCTCCAAAGCCGGTACCGTTACCTCTTTTACTATCTGCATTCAACAAAGTGGCTTTGCCATCTTTGCTTATTTTATATGTTTTTGAAGCAGGAATGTCCTGAAAAAAAACCTCTCCTTTACCGTTAGCGGCTGTTCCTTCGGTAAATTGGTAACCCTCTCCTACCAATTCCCAGCCTTCACCAGGAATAAGCAGGTCGCTTAAGAATTGATTTTTTGTAGCGCCACTGACTACAGCCTTCGGCCAATCTTTCCATAACCATCGCATCGCTGCCGGAAAAACGGCTGTGCCATGTTTACCATTATGACCGTCATCGCCCCAAATATGATTTACTTCGTAACCGGAAAAACTGAGCGCTCTTTCCATTGATTCATTTGCCTTCCACCAATCACCGGCATAAATATTCAGATCGTTGGAGCCATCCTGTAAAAAAATCCGAATGGGTTTCGGTTCATATTTACGTATGAGTATAGGATACCGGCCGGCGCCTCTTAACCCTGTATAGGTTCCTATAGCGCTAAACACTCTTGAAAACGCTTCGGGATGTTCCCATGCTGCGGTAAACGCACATACGGCGCCGCTGCTCGATCCGCCTATAGCACGGTCATTGCCATTTTGAGATAACCTTATCGCCCGGCCATCGCTTGTTTTTTTCTTTTCTACCGCAGGTAAAATTTCCGTCAAAATAAACTGTGCATAGGCATCCCCCAAACCATCATATTCAAAACTTCTGTTGAACCTGTTCAATGCATTAGCGCCAGTATCTGCCAGTACTTTACCCGGCGTAATGAAAACACCGATAGTAACAGGCATTTCTTTATTATAAATAAGATTGTCGAATACGGTTGGAGCATTCCACTGAATGCCATCCTGGTTCACATACACGCAGGCTGGTTTATCAGGATTGTATTGCGCCGGTACATATATCCAGCATTCCCGCCATGTTCCCGGAAATATGGCAGACTGTTCAAACGTAAATTTTATTATTTCCCCTTTGGGAACGCCGGCATGTTCTACACTGGCCGAATCAACAGGATAGGTTTGTGCAAATAACAAGGCATGACAGAACACGCAAATAAAAAAGAAGAATGGCTTCATGGTGAATAGTTATTTGTTGTGGCAGAATACCGGCATCCGAATACATACCCGTGACTAAAATTATTATAATCAGGGCAGAATCCTTACTTGTTCATGTCCGCGCAAAATAGTTTCCAGCAAATGGAATTCTATTTTTATGGCTTAAATACAAACCATTGCTGACTTTTAGCAGGTATAGTTACCCGTAGGTTCAGCCTCGTGCCATTTAACGATACCTTTTTAGGCGCTCCGTCATTTTCACTAATGGTTACCTGGTTTTTTAAACCCGTATAGTACAAGTCTACTTCAATATTCCTGGTAATGGATTCATTCAGCGGATTATACAGCATCAATAAACCTTTTTCTTTGCCATGCGGGTCGGCATGCAGTATCGCATCATAGTCCCTGCCATCGGGCCTGCGCAGGTGAATAATATCTGCATCCAATATTCTTCTGTGCTTTTTGTAAAAATCAACCCATTTTTTTACCAGTATTTTCGTCTGGGGCGCATCATACAATTGCGGGCCGCGATAACAGGCCTGCACACCCGCTCCAAACAAATTGGCCAGGCGTTGTTCATAATGAGGCAGGTGTTCTTTGAGTGGTTCTATAGTAGCCGCAGCACCTCCGCCATGGTATTGCACCAGCGGCACAAACATCCAGCCCATGGAAGGTGCTTTTTCCCAGGTGCCATCGTATATATTCTGACGTTCAATAATTTCCTGCAGTTCCCGTGGCAACGACCAGTTGGTTTCGCGATAGCCCATCGCTATTTTAGTGCTGCCGTTCAAAAAATACCAGTCGGGCACGTTGAGGTAAATACCTTTGCCCCTGCACCACTGGTAAAATTCCTGTATTTCCCTGAACTGTTTCCAGCGCGAATCTTCCAGCCCCC
Organism: uncultured Terrimonas sp.; assembly: GCA_946886925.1. Next base: position 376 of record CAMPJQ010000582.1, on the reverse strand, counting down.
GGTGACCCGGATGATCTGTAGAAGCACAAACATCGCCGGGATATGAGCCATCGTGTTCCAGCAAATCCTGCCCCGTGGTTTCATAAAACTCGTATAACTTTTTAAAATAGTTCTGTCCCCATTTGCTTTCTAAGCAGGGCGAGCTACCAAATGCCGGCTTCATGCCTTCGGGCATTACCACATCATTCGCTGCATTAATGGATCGGCTGGCCAGCAGCGAATATCCCCCAAGGGCCACGTCTTTTGATTTCGCGTAATCCTTCAGGGCTTTCATACGCTGCAGGTTGTGCTGCGAAGTATCTTCAATATTGAAACCGCTGCCAAAAGTCATGATCACCATTTCAAACCCTACTTCCGCGCATTGATCTATTGCTTT
>CAMPJQ010000581.1 GCA_946886925.1 uncultured Terrimonas sp. | reverse complement strand
AAGCCACATTTTTTGTAATGGTACCGCCTGCACCGCCAGTATAATCAATGGGTGCATTCCCAAATAGATTGGTACCTTTTTTATGATAAAATTCAAAAGAGCCCGACAGCCTTTTGCTGATCAGAGAAAAATCCAGACCCGCATTCAACATATATGATTTTTCCCATTGCAGTTCCGGATTGGCAAACCGATCAATTATTGCCTGTGGTGTTTGGGTGTAAGGATTGTTAAGTAAGTAACTTATTGTAGTTATAGCGGATTTTGACAGGTCAACGTTTCCACTAACGCCATAGGTTAGCCGTAGCTGAAGTTGCGCCAGTTTTTTCAGCGGTGCGAATTTTTCCTGTGACAACTGCCAACTTAGACCGGCAGACCAAAGCGGTTGCCATTTATCATTGGTATTTACACCAAAAAGGTTAGAGCCATCCTTCCTGGCACTAAAAGAAGCAGTATAACGGGAAAGATAAGTATAAGCCCCGTTGGCATATAAACTGACAAACCGCGAAAGCCTGTCATTCAGGGAAGTATTATCAGGAATAAAAGATAAGTTACCTGTAATGAAATTCGGGTAGGCATTGGCGTAATCTACCTGCGTTAATGATAATATTTCAGGATTGTAACCGTATACCCTGTTATCGCTATATTTAAATTTGGCATGCCTTAACTCAGCACCTCCAATAATATTCAGTTCATGGTTATGCCAATTCCGGCTTACGTTTAATTGCCCCCTAAGATTTTGAACATTCAGATTTGTACGAGATTGATCAAGAATGCTGCCCCGCGGAATAATATATTGGTCTTCCGTGTTGCCCACACCCGGTATTGTAAATGAATTAACCAGGCTACGTGTATAATAACTTTGAGCATCAAAATTAGTTTCCACAATGCCATCCTGTTTTTCAAACTGGTATTTTATACTGGCTGACAACCAGGAGTTGAATCCATAACTGAGTTCGGTATTCAAAAGCAAGTCGTATCCTGTGTTTACGGTTGAAGCATATTGATGATCCACCAAAGGATAGTAATGCCAATCAAGCAGGCGGCTACCTCCTACCGTATCGACCCAGGGCAGACGGTAATCCTTCATAACCGGCAAGGCATTGCCCTGATCATCAGCAAGGAAAGTGTACAAAGGAACGTTACCATTAGCGGTCGTTATCTGTCCATAGCCTGGCTTTCCAGTCCTGTTGCTTGTCCTGGTTAAATAAACACCGGTATTAACCTGCATCTTATTTAAGAGATGCAACTGGTTTTCTAACCTTAAGTTGATGCGGTCATTTTTTGCAGCCAACTCGTTATTCGTTTTGTCATAAGCCAACGAAAATTTAAAAGCTGATACTTTAGAACCCGCTTGCATTGAAAGATAATACTGCTGCGTTACGGAGGGCTTATATATGTAACGGTCAAAATCATTTCTTATATCATGTCCTTTAAAAACATCAAGCTGCCGCTTTGCCTCTGCATCAGAAATTAGCGCGTTTTTTTGTTTTAGCAGGATTTCATAAACGGGTGTCAGCGGAACCCTATTTACACTGGCTGTATCCGATAACCGGTAATTCAGATTAAATAAATATTGCTCCAGATCCACATAATCGCCAGGTTTCATCTCCTTCATGTAATAAAGATTGGGAGATTCAGTAATCGTAATGTTTTGATTAAATTGTAATAGCAGCGGCATGTTATACCGCGGTTTAATTGTGGTGATCACAATAACGCCATTGCCCGCCCTTGCCCCCCAAATACTGGAAGCTGCTGCATCTTTGAGTATGGTAATGCTGGCCACTTCATTGGGATTAATATTATTAATATCACCCTCATAAGGAAAGTTATCTAAAATGATGAGTGGTTCCCTTGGGCCCTGGATAGTACTGATGCCCCGTATCTGTATTTTGGATTGTTCACCAGTAATCCGGTCGGTACTTAAACCACTGCTTATGGCTTCAAGCCTGCTCAGGATATCACTACTCACCTGCTGGTTAAACAGTGTTTTACTAATATGGGTAAATGAACCCGTTGCTCTTTCAGCTGGTATTTGCTGGTAACCCGTATTGAGTACCACTTCTTCGAGTTGCCTGATTTTACGGGTAAGTATTACCGTTATTGGTAAGTTGGCGATGACAATAAATGTTTTGGTTTCATAATCGCTGGCAGAAATAAGTATGCTATCGCCAGGATTCAGACTTTCAAGATTGAACCGGCCTTCATTGTCAGTAATTGTCCGGATGGCAGAACGTACCGCATTTACGGTAGCTCTTATTACAGGTTTGCCTTCTTCATCCAGCACTATTCCGTTTAAGGTAATAAGTTGTCCGGCAACTGCCAGTTGCATTGAAAACACTGATAAAAAGAAAATAATTTTTTTCATGTAATTGTTTTAAAAGATCATAGCAATGATTATTTTTTAGGAATGAATGAACCGCCATTCAACACCGCATCTACGTTTTCAGGTTTTAGATCACGCCAGGTTGATATGGATCTGACCACCCCGTTATAGAGCCATACATAATGAGGAACCGCCTGATGTGGGAACCAGGCGGAAAGCAAAGTATCTTCTATGATTGTTGGATAATGGGTAAACAACCTGTTGCGCGGATTATGATAGTGGTTTACAATTTTTGCAGCATTATCACCGGTTTGCTTACTGTTCACTAACAATATCGCCATATTTGAAGGATAATTTTGAGCTAAGGAATCCAGCTTTTCAAGTCCCCGCTTACAACTGGCGCACCAACTTGCCCAGAAATCCAGGATCACGAGTTTATCCTTGTATGTTGAAATTTTTAAAGAGGGTTCGCAAAAATTAACCAGGTTCGTAAATGCATGGTCAGGTATTGTATCACCCACTGCCATTGGTTTTAATTGGGCCGCACAAAGTATCGGGCATAGCAATGCCAGTAGGCAATATTTGATTTTTTTCATTGCAGTTGTTTAGTGAAGTTGATTAGTTGATTGGTTCCCGTCATTCGCCGGGACAAAGTG
>CAMPJQ010000580.1 GCA_946886925.1 uncultured Terrimonas sp. | reverse complement strand
TATCACCTCTAAAAGAGGAAAAGCCGGGCAGTCTTCCATTAATATAAATGTGAAGAGAGGAACCAGTTATTTGAATATTCCATACAACTTCCTGAGTGCTGAGGATTATATTAAATGGAGCCGCATGGGTGTAGCGCAGGCTATTATTAATGGAACATTCGGTACGGTTTCTTCCAACACAGCCCTTTCGGGAGTGGGTCCCAGGGCAACCGGTAATTTATACAAAGACCCGGTAACCGGCGCTATTCTGGATGGCAATTACGATAACAGGGCCATATGGAGCGTAATGCGCTTAAATGAAACCAACCGTGAACTGCTTGGCCAGCCCGGCTGGAAACAAATGAAGGACGCTGTGCCAACCAACCCATTAACCGGAAATTATGATCCTGCCGGAACCTACGCCGATCTAATTTATAAAGATTTCAATTACGGCGATTACGGCTTACATAAAAAAGCCACCGTACAGGAATACAATATAGGCATGAGTGGTGGCAATGATCGTGGCGCCTATTTTGCCAACCTCGGCTATTATGATGAAGGCGGCTTGTCGCTCAAAACATTTTACAGGCGTTTAACTTTTACGCTCAACGGCGATTATAAAATAAAAGACTGGCTGAAGTCTGAAAGCAGCCTGCAGTTCAACAAAGCCAACTGGAGAGACCAGTCTTTACAAAATGGCGAAGGAAACTACTGGGGCCGTATGCTTTCCGCTCCACCCACCATGCGGGGCATCAATGCCGATGGAGCGTTCATCCTGGGACGCGATGCCAGCGATGGCAATCCCCTTGTTAACATTGATAAATACAAACGAAACAACCAAACGGATAAATTCACTTTAGGACAATCGCTCCGTGCCGATATCCTCAAGGATCTTTACGTAAAGATAGGCGCCATCTGGATGTATGATGAAGGCTTTGCAGAATCTTTTTACCAGGACTTCCGCACCGGTTTGCTGAGTTTAACTGATCCCAACCGGGGATGGAACAGAACAAGGTTCAGCGATGCTTCTTTTGACAGAACAATCCGCCAAACCTATAATGCCATAGTCAATTATAACACAACTTTCCTGGGCAAAAACAACGTTGAAGCCATGGCGGGATTTGAGTATTACGATGCCTATTCTAAAGGTGTTTATGCTGCCGGCAGCCAGGCGCCTACAGATGAGTTCCAGGATCTGCAGTACACATTGAACAATGCAATAACGCAAACCCGCAGCACAGACACTTATCATAACCGGGACAGGATCATGTCCGGCTTCGGACGCCTGCTCTACGACTGGGACGGCAGATACCTTGCATCGTTTACAGTAAGGCGGGATGGTGTTTCCCGTTTGAATGGAGACAACCAGTATGGAACATTCCCTGCAGCTTCCATTGGCTGGATGGTACACAAGGAAAATTTTATGACATCCACGGGAAATTGGCTGTCCTACTTAAAGCTCAGGGCAAGCTGGGGTAAGAACGGAAACATTGGTATAGGAACCAGCAATGCCGTTGGACTGTATGAAGTGCAGGGCGCCTATGGTTCGCAAAGTCCCTACAATGGTAATATTGGCTTTTTACAAACCAGCCTGGCCAATCCTTCGTTGCGCTGGGAGAAAACAAATACCACGGAAGTGGGTGCAGACATGGGATTTTTTAATAACCGGCTAAATGTTTCTGCAGCATACTACAACCGGATCACAGACGATAAACTGGCATTTATAAGCCTGCCTACTTCTTCAGGCATATCAAGCATCCGAACCAATAATGGAAGCATGCGCAACCGCGGCTTTGAACTGGACCTCGGTTATAAAATCATCCAGCAAAAAGATTGGGCATGGCAGGTTAACGCCAATGCTGCCTGGAATAAGAACATTATCCTGAAACTTCCTTTTAACGGCAATGACAAAAACAGACAGGGCGGTGATCAGATTTATGATCCTGCAACAGGACTGCTTACCTGGGTTGGCGGTTTACAGGAAGGACAGGAATGGGGAGAAATATTTGGCTTTGTAAGTGAAGGGATCATCAGAACTCAAAAAGATCTGGAAGGCTACAATAAATTTGATGAAGCTGCAAAAGCAGCATATTCAAATGGCGGAGCCGGAAGAGGCGTGGCCAGCCAGCAATTAATAGATCAACATGGCTTAAATGCAGGTGGCTTGAAATATATACCTACACAACTGGGTGATGTAATGTGGAAGGATATTGATAAGAATGATACCATTGATTACAGGGACAGGGTTTCGCTTGGCCGCAGCCTTCCGCGCTGGACAGGTGGCTTTAATACTACTGTATCGTGGAAAGGGTTTAGTCTTTTTGCACGCCTGGATTTTGCATTTGGCCATATCCAGCAGGATTTTATGCAACTGTGGTCGCTGGCAAGCGCCCAGGGAGAATTTAATGCAACCGATATTGTAAAACAAACCTGGACTCCGGACAATCCCAATGCAAAATATCCCAGATACTCATGGGCGGATCAGTTAAACACAAAAAACTTCGACAGGCCCAGCAGCATGTTTTATGTGAATTCGGGTTACCTGGCATTCAGGGAAGTCTCATTGAGCTATTCATTGCCTGCTTCCCTGCTTCAAAAAGCAAAAATTGGCGGGCTCAGGCTAACGGTTACCGGGCAAAACCTGGGGTATTTAACCAATGAGTTGTTGAATTTACCTGAACGTACCGGCTCTCAGAACAGCGCCTATACCATACCTACCCAGTTGATTTTTGGAGCTAACCTAACCTTTTAAATTCATTTTAATAAATGCACTGATCATGAATAAGTTTAAATATATATTGTACATAGTCCTGATAGCCGTAACCGCTACTTCCTGCCGGAAGACATTGGAGCTTGCTCCGGAAGATTATTACGGCGATGGTAACTTCTGGCAAAATGATGCCCAGGTTACCAATTTTATGGTGGGACTGCACAAGCAGTTCCGCGACAACCGGTTTATGTTTTTACGCCTGGGCGAAATGCGGGGCGGAGGCTTCAGTAA
>CAMPJQ010000579.1 GCA_946886925.1 uncultured Terrimonas sp. | reverse complement strand
TTTAATGACAGGACCCAATGGGCAATCGGTAAGGGTTTCCTCCAAATTCAGAAATACCATTCAATACCTGAACGGCAGTAGCAACGAGGAATTGCTGGATGTTATTCTCAGGGAAAGCCAGTACTGGAGAAATCAATTTAAAGAATGGAAAGAAGAAGTAGGTCATTCCACTTTCATTCCCTCCGCTGAAAACTTTATGGATATTGCCGAACTGATGAAACTGCTGCAACAACATAATAACAAATAGCTTTGCTATATTTTCAGGTTTTATATTTGTTCCAAAAATAAAACATGCGCAGGATAAAGCTTGAACTGCCGGAACACTTTTCCTTCTTAACTCAAATTCCCATTCGTATAACCGATATTAATTACGGCGGGCATGCCGGTAATGATAGCATTCTTGCTATGCTTCACGAGGCGCGGATACAATTTTTGCAACAGTTCGCTTATAATGAAAAGGATTTTGCAGGAGTTGGCCTAATTATGAATGATGTGGTTATTGAATTTAAAAAAGAATTATTTTACGGTGATGTGGTTGATGTAGCCGTAACAGCAAATGCATTTGAAAGAGTGAGTTTTGATATCGTTTATAAATTAACTACACATAGAAACGGGAAGCATATTATAGCCGCTACGGCCAAAACAGGCATGGTTTGCTTTGATTACAACAGCAAAAAAATAATTTCGGTACCTGAAGTGGCAAGAATAAAACTATCCGCAGTTTGAATAAAAAGGGCCTGGTGTAAAGAAAATAAAGCAATTTATATAACTCCAAAATCAATGATCAAATTCATTACTCCAACCTTCTCCCTTTAGTTTTCCTGCTTTTTTAAGCACTTCGGCCTCCATATTCTTTTTATACAGCACTATTTTGTTACCGATATTATGATCAAAGGCGCCAAGTATAGTTGCTGCAAGTATACCGGCATTTTTAGAAGCATTTAAAGCCACTGTAGCCACCGGTATTCCGTTGGGCATTTGTAAAATAGACAAAACAGAATCCCAGCCGTCAATAGAATTGGAAGACTTAACCGGAACACCAATAACAGGCAGCGATGTAAGGGAAGCAACCATACCGGGCAGATGCGCAGCGCCGCCGGCGCCCGCAATAATAACTTTCAATCCTCTTTCTTTTGCTTTTGAAGCATAATCCATCATACGCATTGGGGTACGATGCGCCGATACCACAGTAAGCTCAAATGGTATATCAAAATCTTTTAAAATGGTGGCAGCATCCTGCATTACACTTAAATCGCTGTCGCTGCCCATAATGATACCTACAAGTGGTTGTATTGATGACATACTGATTGTTTTTTTAGCTATCAGCGGTCGGCTTTCAGTTAGTTGTGCGCCTACCCTGCAACTTGTAACCTGTAACCGACCTGTCATTTCACCTCTCACCTCTTACTTTTCACTTCCATCACTCACTACTTTTAAAATATGCCTGATCCGGCTTTGCTTATAAGTGAGGTCATTTCTGTCGGCACTTAAAATAGTTACATGTCCCATTTTTCTGCCGGGTTTTGTTTCCTTTTTTCCATAAATATGCACGAATACATTGTCCATTTGCAGCACATCTTCCAAACCTTCGTACCTTGCTACCCCGGTATAATTATCTTCACCCAATACATTTACAATGGCCGCAGGAAGAATGGGCGCCGTATTGCCGAGGGGATAATCTAAAATAATACGCCAGAGCATATCAAACTGGGAACTGAAATTTCCTTCTATGGTATGATGTCCGCTATTGTGCACTCTTGGCGCTGTTTCATTTACATATATATCACCCGCTTTATCAATAAACAGCTCTACAGCAAAAATACCTGCACTTTTTAATTCTTTTACTACTTTAAGGGCAATAGCTTCCACCTTCCATAAAATAGTTTCGGTAAGTTCGGCAGGGCTTACCTGGTAATCCAGTAAATTCAACAGGGGATTAAAAACCATATCCACAGGTGGATAAAGGGCCGTTTGGCCTTTTTCATTGACCGCAACGATCTGTGCAATTTCTTTATGAATATTAATTTTTTTTTCCAGCACCGCAGGTGCATCAAATCCTTTATCCATATCTTCTTTGGATACAATAACCTGAACGCCCCGTCCATCATATCCTCCTGCGCTTAGCTTATGCACAGCCGGTAAAAAATCTGCATGCTGTAGCACATCTTCCAAAGATTGTGTAACAACAAACGCCGCTGAAGGAATAGTATGGGACGAGTAAAATTGTTTTTGTTCAATTTTGCTTTTTATGATACGCAGAGCCGCCGTGCCGGGGTATACTTTTACACCCTCCGCTTCCAGCGCCGTCAGTGCATCATCATTAACGGATTCAATTTCAATGGTAATAGCATCCAAATCTTTCCCGAATTGATATACATCATCGTAATGACGGATATCTCCTTTCACAAAATGATGACAGAGATGCGCTGCAGGACAATCTTCATCATTCTCCATTACATAGGTTTCAACAGGGTAGTTAGCGGCCGCCTGCAATAACATTTTGCCCAACTGTCCTCCGCCTAAAATTCCAACTTTCAGCATATATCTTACTCAAATAAGGCGTGAAGATAATAAACAGATGGAAATGAAGGCTGAAATGAATTTGGAACAAACGTATTTACCGTCAAAAATTTCTTTAAAAAACATATCGGATCCTTAACAGTTCGTTTAGCATTCTCCATTAAGTTTAACAAGCGGCAGTAAAATAGATAATGTATTTTACCGTTAAATAAGGCTGATGTTTTAAACAGGTACAACAACTTCGGGGAAAATGGCCCAGGCTTTTCATAAAACCTGAAATGCATATATCACTGGTTAGAATAGATTTCAAAAATGCATTTTAAGGAATAGCAAAAAGAGAAATTTATGCTATCGTATTGTAATAAGCATGATATTTGCAAATAACAGGAGACTGCCGGAATTATCATATGATAAAAGTCTCTTTTAAGCTATAATTAATATTAATGAATAAACTGAAATCC
>CAMPJQ010000578.1 GCA_946886925.1 uncultured Terrimonas sp. | reverse complement strand
CATTCTGAAATATAAGTTTGAGGAAGATAGCAAACAAGGTGTAATTAAGATCGCTTTAAAATACGATGCCCAAACAAAACAACCTGCTATCAGGTCGCTTGAAAGGGTAAGCCGTCCCGGTTTGCGTCAATATTCCAAACCCACGGATTTTAAAAGAGTAATGAATGGGCTGGGTATTGCTATCGTAAGTACATCAAAGGGCGTTATGACCGATAAGCAGGCCAAATCGCAGAATGTTGGCGGGGAAGTGCTTTGTTATATTTGCTAAAATAAAATGTGCCTGGCTGATGAGCGGCGGGTGCTTTACAATAAAATGTTGACTGATAATTTAAGTTCTCTATACGGAACTGAACACTTTCAACAGAAGCGGAATTCAAATTTAAAATTTTAAATCTCAAATTAACATGTCTCGTATAGGTAAACAACCCGTTATAATTCCTGCAGGTGTTACGGTTACCGTTGGTAGTGATAATGTAGTAATTGTAAAAGGTCCGAAAGGCGAATTGAAACAGCCGGTAGACCGTGATATCAAAGTTGAAGTGAAAGATGGTGAAGTAAACTTTTCACGTCCAACCGACCAGATACGTCACCGCGCCCTGCATGGTTTATACCGTGCTATTACTGCGAATCTTGTAAAGGGTGTTACCGATGGATACACAAAGAAACTTGAGTTGGTTGGGGTAGGTTTTAAGGCTTCAAACCAGGGTAACCTGCTCGACTTGTCCTTAGGATATTCGCACAATATTGTTTTTGAAATACCTAAGGAATTAAAGGTTACAACTGCGCAGGAGAAAGGACAGAATCCTACCATTTCATTGGAAGGTACAGATAAGCAATTGCTGGGACAGGTAGCGGCTAAAATACGGAGCCTGCGTAAGCCTGAGCCTTACAAAGGAAAGGGTGTGAAGTATGCAGGCGAGCAGCTTCGTCGTAAAGCTGGTAAAGCTGCTGGTAAATAATTTGAACAATTAGTCCGGCAGTATCGGACAAAAAAATAAAAGAAAAATGGACGCTAAAGTTATCAGAAGACAAAAGATCAGGTACAACATACGCAAAACGGTATCCGGCACTGCGCAAAGGCCCCGCTTATCTGTATTCAGGAGTAACGCCGATACTTATGCGCAATTGATAGATGACGAAAATGGCGCTACGCTTGCTGCCGCATCTACAAAAGATAAAGACATCAGTGCGCAAAAATCGCCCAAAGTAATACAGAGCAACCTGGTAGGCAAAGCGATTGCTACAAAAGCGGCGGCTTTAGGAGTCACCACTGTTGTATTTGACCGGGGAGGTTATTTATACCATGGACGTATTAAGGCGGTTGCCGACGGGGCGAGGGAAGGCGGATTGAAATTCTGATTTTTTTGATACTGAAATTATAATTACCAATAACAAGTTTATAATGTCAAAAGTAAGTTTAAACAAGGTAAAAGCCGGCGACATAGAGTTCAAGGAAAAAGTGGTTGCTATTAACCGTGTTGTTAAAACAACCAAGGGTGGACGGGCGTTCAGCTTTTCCGCACTGGTTGTGGTAGGCAACGAGAACGGTGTAGTAGGCCATGGTTTGGGAAAGGCAAAGGAAGTGCAGCAGGCTATTGCCAAAGGCATTGACGATGCAAAGAAAAATCTGATCAGGGTACCTGTAATGAAGGGAACCATTCCGCATGATCAATGGTCAAAGGAGGGCGCTGCCAAGGTGCTGATCAAACCGGCTGCGCATGGTACTGGTGTAATTGCCGGGGGAAGTATGCGTGCTGTATTGGAAAGCGCTGGTATTACAGACGTTCTGGCTAAATCCTTGGGTTCCGCTAATCCTCATAATGTGGTTAAAGCTACTTTCAAGGCATTATCGCAATTGCGTGAACCCATAGCGGTTTCCAAAGACAGAAAAATAGCTCTTAAAAAAGTTTTCAACGGATAATCAATCATGGCAAAGATCAAAATCACACAGGTTAAAAGCATAATTGACAGGTCTGAGCGCCAGAAAAAAACAATGTCTGCGCTTGGATTAAAGAAATTAAATGCTACCGTAGAAGTAGAAGCTACCCCACAAATACTGGGCATGGTTAATAAAGTAAACCACCTGGTAAAAGTAGAAGAAGCACAGTAATCTGAAATTTCAAATTTCAGATTTAAAATTTTTAATTATTAAAAGCGAGCCCGAATGTTTTCCGGGCGTTGAGTAAAAAAGATAAACATGAAACTGCATCAGTTAAGGCCCGCAAAAGGCGCCACACATAAAGACAAACGTTTAGGCCGCGGTGAAGCTTCAGGGCATGGCGGAACCTCAACAAAGGGTAATAAAGGCCAGCAGGCAAGAACTGGTTATAAAAGTAAAATGGCACACGAGGGTGGGCAGATGCCTATTCAGCGTCGCTTACCCAAACGTGGATTCAAAAACCCGCATCGTGTTGAGTACGCAGTATTTAACCTCGGACAAATAGAACAACTGTCGGCAAAATATGATTTGCAGGAAGTTTCGGTTGAAAACCTGTATGTTAACGGGCTAATAAAGAAAAGTGAGAAAGTTAAGATACTTGGCAATGGCGACTTAAAAACCAAGCTTATTTTTAAGGTAGATGCCGTTAGCGAAAAAGCCAAAACTGCTATTGAAGCTGTTGGTGGAACCGTTGAAATAGTAAAGTAAATTTCCTTACCTTGCATAACGCATTTTAAATGGGTTATTTTCCATTTGGCGCTCAAACTAAAACGCACATTTCGTGAAGAAATTCATTCAGACACTGAAGAATATCTGGACTATTGAAGAACTGAGAGACAAGATATTGGTAACCTTGCTGCTGTTATTGATATATCGTTTTGGAACACACATCGTTTTACCAGGTATTGATCCCAATAAACTTTCTGAGTTTTCGCATAAAGCCAGCCAGGGTTTACTGGGGCTGTTTGATACCTTCGCAGGTGGCGCTTTTTCCAAGGCATCTATTCTTGCATTAGGCATCATGCCATATATATCAGCTTCAATC
>CAMPJQ010000577.1 GCA_946886925.1 uncultured Terrimonas sp. | reverse complement strand
ATAAAGAACAACCCATCCTGCCAGCACCATTATTTTATTCATAACAGTGGTTTTTATTTTGCGGAATAATATTTTTCAAGCCATGAAAAAGTTTTGGAAAATACATCAATCGCTGCTGCCGGCCCCACACCATGTTTTTCGCCGGGATAGATTTCGAGTTGCGCAGGTGTATCCAACTCCTTCAATTTTTTATACAGGTTCTCCGCCTGGCTTACATTCACCAGCGGATCTTCACTACCATGAAATAAAATGGTGGGCACAGCGGTTTCCTTTGTAAGATGATAAGCCGGGCTGGCATCTTTTGTGATCTGGGCATTTACATCCGCTTCACCCAAAAAATTGATAACCGTTTTATCAGCGTCGCTGCCATCGGGCCTTACCGCTTTGTCTGTAAGGTCTGTTGGACCCCACAGGTCAATCACCGTTTTTACCTGTTTCTTATCATCATAGCCGTAGGCATACAGCATGGCCAGGTGGCCGCCGGCGCTGCCGCCCATCAACTCTTATTCGTTGCCGTTATATTCATACTTCTTAGCGTTTTTTGAAATAAATGCAAGCGCTTTCTTCACATCTTCAATTTGCGCAGGAAAACGATTGCTTCCGTCTTTCACCAAACGGTAATTCATAGAAACCACCAGGTAACCCCGTTTGCCCACCAGTTCTTCAATCAACTGCCGTGGAAATTCTTGTTTATCGCCACCGGTCCATCCGCCGCCATGTATATACACAATTACCCGGGCATTGGGCTGCATCTCTTTTGGAAAGTAGGCATCGAACATGTTTTCATCGCCTGGGGCATTGCCATATTTTATGTTCTTTAATTCCCTGTAGGTTTTTCTTTTATACTTCGCATAGGGATCTTCTTTGGCGATATCCTTTCCTAACCCATTCCGCAAACCTTTTTTGTTCAAATAAGCGACCAGGGCTTCCGGGTTGTCGGTTTGTATTCCCTGTATCCCTTTTTGCAGGGCTTCCTTCCATTCATCTGCTCCTTCATCATCGCTTTGCGCATCCAGCCATACCGCTACCCCTTTATCATTGGCTGTTGCTACCATCTCCGCATCATTAATATTATCCAGCACTTCAATGGTTCCCTGCGACAGGAAAAAAGCCAACTGGTCTTTATTTTTCACTTCGTCAATAGCACTGGTAATTAAAGGCATGGCCGGGGCTGTCTTCCTCCATTCTTTATACTGGGGTATTTTACTGATGTATACCGCCACCTGTTTTTCCATACCGGCTTCCTGTATTTGCCTGTAGGTTTCGCTTACACAGGCGTCTTTAAAATCGAGGTAAATGTTGATCTTTCCTTTACATGCTTTCAGTACATCGCTGAAAGTTGGAATACGGTATGTTTTTTTTGCGGGTTTGTTTTTACCGGCAACGCTCAGTTGCTGTATTTCTGCCAGTGTAAGGTCTTTAACATTGCCCGTGCCGTTGGTCATGCGGTCAACAGTGGCATCGTGGTGAATAACAAGCTGACCGTCTTTGGTAGTGCGCAGATCAATCTCTACATAATCGGCGCCGCTTTTTATAGCCGCTTTTACAGATTCGAGTGTATTTTCCGGTACTTTAATATGATTGCCCCTGTGGGCAATTACAACGAGCTTGTATTTTGTTTCAGGCAGGGGTGCAAGTGCCGGCTGTGAAAAAACAATTGCGGCGGAAAGAAGTAAAAGCAGGGTAAAGAGGCAATTTCTCATAAAAGGTTTATTATTTTTCTTTTACCTGGTGGATGGCGGGTGCTACCGGGTGAGTTGCGGTAAAATTAAATGCCAAAAGAGAAGCTATGGTTTGTGCTATTTGCTTTTGATACAACTGCATAGCTGCTGTTACTTCTCCTTTTGCAGGAATGCCAGGACCCATTACGCCCAACCATATCTCGCCGGCGCCTTCAATTTTACTGCCATGGCTTGTCCATTGCGCCTTATTGATATCGCCCCTGCCGTGATCGGTTGTTATCAAAAGAGCCGTTTTGTTTTTGTAAGCCGGCGTGCTTTGTATAAAGCTCCAAAGCTCCTGCAACCAGGCATCTGCCTGCTGTGCGGCCTTAAGATAATAACTGTATTTTCCTGCATGCGCCCAATCATCTGTTTCAAGATAGGCGATGTATAAAACTTTAGGCTGTCTGGTTTTCAGGTATTCCATTGCCTGGTAATGGGTAAAAACATCGGGACATCCATGGTCGTCATTGGGCCGGTGCGCATCCTGCTTCATGGCGTTAATCATCCTTTCTGCATAAGTGGCGTTTTTCCAGTCTATGGTATCAAAAGCCGCCATCACCGGAAACCCGCTTGTTTTTTTGCGCAATATCCGACCGTATGCTTCCCAGGAGCCAAAAGCCGCCACTTTGTTTTTATATCCGGGCTGATTGTTGATGAACTCCAGGACATTCAAATTCGGATTATCGGGGTAACTGTTGGTATTAATGGCAGTATCCACAAAACCCGTGAACATTTCGTTGTAGCCAGGGTAAGAAAACCAGTGCGAATTGGTAACATTTGCAAAGTTGTTATAAGCGCGGTTGCCGTACAACTGCCCGTTGGCTGCAAAATGGCCCCATATAAAAGGCAGCAGTTTTTTTCGCCGTTCCTCCGGATCCTCATGCCAGTAGGTTTCGTAGAGATAATTTTTTTGATTTTGATTGAACGCGGCATTATTTGCCAGTGCGCTGTCCATCCCGGTGAAGAGCTCCTGCCAGCGCAGCCCATCGGTAGTAACAACAATAATGTTTTCTATTTTATTTTGGGTGAACGCCGAAAGCTGCAACAGCAAGCCTAAGGCAAAACAGGGTATGATCTTATTTCTCATTGTTATTCAGAGAGAATAAATAAAAATGTATACTCATATCCCATGTAAAAATCACCCTGCAATAATGAATTAAATGACACGGTTACATGAGGTATGGGAAAGCGATTATTTAAGAACAAAAGTCCTGTCATAAATCCAATCCAACCTTTCCCCGAAATATGCATTACAATCCAAAAATTAGCA
>CAMPJQ010000576.1 GCA_946886925.1 uncultured Terrimonas sp. | reverse complement strand
GGAACGGTAATCTTTTTTCCACTCTTCGCCATCGTGACGGGTGTAATCAACAACATTGTTGTTTTTAACATAGTT
Organism: uncultured Terrimonas sp.; assembly: GCA_946886925.1. The sequence continues at coordinate 2,927 of CAMPJQ010000576.1, read as the reverse complement.
GACTTTTATACCGGTTTCAATTTTAAGATCATTTTTAAATGGATGTACGTAATCAGTTTTAAAAGAATAGATATCAATATTGGAAGGAAGGTGCCCCCGGAGTAGTATAGGCTCACCCATGGTGCTGCCCCATTTATCCAATACGTTTGTTGTTAAAAGCATATCAGATACATTGTCATACTTCACATAATCAAGATCAACTGTAAACGCTCTTCCCGAACTGTCGAAACTATGTTTGTAATTGATATTGCCGGTATAGTTCCTGAACTTGATCTTATTGTCTGTTGTGGAGTAAAGGCCCGATTGCAGACTGCCATCAGGATTATAAATATTGGATACGGTAGATGGTGCAAAATCTCCAAAAAATCCAAAGCCTGTAAACACTACGCCCAATACATTTTTATTATTAATGTAGTAATCGGCGCCCAGTTTGGCGCTGTGATTGTCGGCGTTACCGTTAAAGGTGGTACCCAAAGCTGCTGAAGCATTTAAAGTTCCATCTTCATTATAGAAGTTGCGCATAATGGTTAACTCATTTCTGCGTTTATTGAAATTGGGATTATAGCTGCCAAATATGTTTATCTTATTTTTCCTGTAGTTGAAGTTCAGGCTGTTTTGCGATTTTGGCTGCACGTATAAAACATCTCCTTTTGGGAAAAAACCGGCGGTAGCACCTATCATTATACTTCCGTTCAACCCCATCTTCAGGCTTTTTTTAGTTTTGATATTGATAATACCGGAGTTGCCGGAGGCATCATATTTAGAGGAGGGATTGCTCATAATCTCTATTTGGTCAATGGCAGAGGCAGGCGTATTCCTGAGCAGGTTAGCCAGGTCTTCTGCAGATAGATAAGTAGGTTTGCCATCCATCATTACTACAACGCCGGCTTTTCCTTTCAAACTTATTGCCCCATCATTGTTTACAGTGATGCCCGGTGATTTTTCCAGCACCTCCATTGCAGTTGCCCCTGCATTGGTAGGCGCAGCATCTACATTTACTACCAGTTTGTCTATTTTTTGTTCGATCAGAGGTTTTTTAGCAGTAACCACCACGGCCTTCATATCCCTGCTTTGTGCTTTAAGAACAGTAGTGCCGGTTTGAATGGTACCGCCCGAAAAAACTGTAAAAGAAGGAGTATATTTTTTTTCAAATCCTACTGAACTGATCAGCAATAAAAATGAACCATTTTCAGGAGAAACAATTTCAAACTTTCCGTTTTTATCTGTCACCTCAATTTTAACAACGCCTGAATCCTTCGCCGACAAAAGCGTGACCGTAGCCGCTTCGATAACTTTTTCCCCATTTTTTACGATGCCAGTTATTTTCGATCTGTTTTGAGTTTGCGCCTGTATGCAGAGTATGCCGAAATTAACAACAGCCAGTAGCATAAATAGTTTTTTCATTGCAGTCTTATTTTGTCTCTGAATAATTATGAGACAAACTTATGGTACTTTGCAATGCATAGTACATAGTTTTGCAATAAACGGTTTAAATCAATGATATTTGGTAATGCATAGTACTATCAAGACAAGTTGAAGCACTTAAAAACAGAGAATTCAGAATAGGACAAGAAACACCTACGCCTTTTTGGGAGGCCGGGAACGAGCATAGTTTTTAGACCAAAAGAAAAGCACAATACCGGTTATTATTAATAAAGTGGAAATAATTTCTGCCTGCGTGGGATGAAACCCGAAAATATCATATTTCGTATTTACACGAATCTTTTCAACAAAAAATCGTTCTAATCCATTCAGTACTAAGTAAATGGAAAACATCTGCCCTGGAATGGTTATTTTTTTCCGCAACGCCATCAATACCAGGAACAAAATTAAACATGCAATTATCTCATAAAATGGAGTAGGAAAAACAGGAACAGGCAGGGCATTGCAATGATCGCCCGTGCAATCGGCCATTTTAAATCCCTGCTCGTTTACATTATGCGGATAAGCGTATGCCACCATCCATTTGGGAAGAAAGTCCGGTGCTTTTACCGCTATGCGGGGTATACTATCCGTTCCAAACTCGCTTAAATAAATTGTTTTATGGCTTTCAAGCGCTTTTTCAAAATCTCCCGGTCCCGCCTCCACCGTCTTCCCCGAAGCGCTGGTTACATATGCACTGTTTAAAATGCCCCAATCACCATCCCCGCTCACCTGGCAACCTATTCTTCCCAAAGCATAGGCCAGCATTAAAGTAGGGGCTGCAGCATCAACAAGATGCCGGATGCTGATCTTCTTTTTGCGGGCATACCACAAAATGGCAGCAGTAGCGCAAATTAAACCCCCATAAAATGTAAGTCCGCTGGGTGATAATAAATTTTCAATGGGATTTTGTATAAACCTGTCCCAGTTTTCGAGATTATCAAAAATTTTGGCGCCAATAAATCCAAATATAGCAGCATATATGGTAATGTCGCCTACCCTTTCATGTGGCCATATCCGTATCTTTCTTTTTTCGGGCTTTGCAAGCTTTTGCTTTCCCTTTTCACGGTACTTCAAACCCGCAAAAATTAATGCCAGTATAATACCCCCTGCGAAACTCCCTTTACTGGAAAAAATATATTCCTGGGGAGGTATTTGATCGCTATTAAGAAAAATACCCAATGCTTTGTACCCTACTATAAAACCCAATAATGCATTAATTAACAGCTCGGACAAGGAAGCAGGCTTACCAATAACAATCGTTTCTTCTACCGGGAACAAAAGCCCTTCCCTTTCTTTTCGTTTAAGTTCTTTGGCCAGTACTATAGCAGAAAGAATAAAAGCAATGGCAACAAAAAAGCCAAAAGCATTCACAAATTTCGTCCATGCCCACGGCTCAATTCCAAAACTATCTTTAAGAAAAAAATAAAGGTTGGGATACATGTTACACTATTGGTATAAGGTACAATGTTACTTTAAAATTGTGGATTGCTACACATAAATTC
>CAMPJQ010000575.1 GCA_946886925.1 uncultured Terrimonas sp. | reverse complement strand
TAATAAGGAAATCGAAAAAGAATGGGGTCTTTTGCGGGATAATGAGGATGATTATGAAAAGATAAGTGAAAAAATAGGGCAGGAAGCAGCTCTCGGCTGTCCGAAATTTCTTGAGTTTGTCAGGAATAATCTAAGTGAAATAGAGGAATCTGCGGATAATGATGAAACAAAATTGATCACCGGAACTTTTCAGCGTATCGAGGAACAATTGTTCTCTTCGCTGGTCATTAAAACAAAAACGGGTAAAGAAGAAAAACTCTGGTGGTTTCAATTCTTTGAAGGAGCTGATGAGTTGATAAAAAACCCTGCTGGCCTTGCCAAAAAAAACATCACTGTAAGATACATTGATATGGAAGTATACGATGCAAAGCTTAAAGAATACCGCATCATTAAAGTGATAAAATCTCTTACTGTAAATTAATAAGCGAATACTTACATCTTCATTAATAGCGGCAACAGGAACCAGCAAAATAGTGTGATTAAGATCACCGCCACTATATTCATTACAAATCCGGCTTTCGTCATTTGCTTTAATTTAATATGGCCGCTGGCAAACACTATAGCATTCGGTGGAGTGCCCATCGGCATCATACCCGCGCAACTGGCTGCCAATGTCATGGGTATACCGAGCAACAATGGGTTGATCCCAATAGCATCTGCCATGGATGAAACAACGGGTGCAAAAACAATTACCTGTGCTACATTGCTCATTACTTCACTAAGAAACATAGTGACAATTGTAATGACCAGTATAAGAATAAACTCATTTCCTGCAAACTGGGAGAGCCATTGACCTAACTGCTGCATAAGTCCCGCATTTTCCAAACCATTGGCTAATGAAATACCGCCACCAAACAACAATAAAATTCCCCACGCCATTTTTTTTGTATCATCCCATTCCAATATAGCATCATTCCTTTCCCCTTTTGCGGGACAAATAAACAGGGCAAAAGCACCAAGCAACGCAATAATGCTATCATTCAATCTAAATATGGACTGGCTTGAATTAATAATGTCTTTAGTGATCCATAAAAAGGCAGTACAGATAAAAATAACGAGCACTCTTTTTTCATTGATGGAAATAGGACCTAATTCAGATATCTCATCCCTGATAAGTTGCCGGGTTGCAATATTGGAGACGATCCTGTTGCGAAACAACCATTTTACCATTACCCAATATAAACGGATCAATCATAAGACGGCTAATGGAGTAAAGATCAGCATCCATTTGAAAAAGTCTACATTGAATGCATATTTTTTTTCAATATAAGCTACATACGCCACATTGGGTGGCGTGCCAATAATGGTAGCTATTCCACCTATATTGGAAGCATAAGCAATAGCCAGCATGATAGTAAGTGAAAAATTAGCGACATTTCCTTCCCCTTTATTATTTTCCTTCATCACATGAATAACAGATAGTGCAATCGGAAACATCATCATCGTTGTTGCTGTATTGCTCAGCCACATACTCAATAATCCTGTTGCAAGGATAAACCCCAAAACAATGCGGTCACCACTTGTTCCTGTGAGCCTGATTATATTTAACGCAATACGTCGGTGTAAATTCCATTTTTCAATAGCAAGTCCGAGCATAAAACCACCCATAAATAAAAAAATAACCGGGTTGGCATATGGTGAAGCTGCCTCTTCCATAGAAGATACTTTCAATAATGGAAAAAGGATGAGGGGCAGCAATGCTACAACCGGCATGGGCAGGGCATCAGTCACCCACCAGGTGATCATTAATCCCGCCACAACTAACACTTTGATAGCTCCGGCATCCACATTGAAGGGATTAAAAAAATAAAGCGCTAAAGAAACGGCCACACCGGCCAGCAACGAAATAATCTTTATTTTTTGTTTGGAGAAAGTTGACAATCGTTTTGGTTTATTTTTCAAGATACAATCTTAGTTTAAAAAAAATCAAAAGAATTCTCAAATGCCAGGGTTGAATCTCTATAAGCTTACAGGCTATTTCGGTTTCCCGCTTACAAATGGATTTCCTTTTATATAAAACCTGTAAGGTAACAAGGCATCCACTCCCGCATAATCAACACCGATACGGGGCGAAGTGAATATTTCTTTTTTTGAATAAGCAAAACCATCGTCAGCAAGAAAAATGCTTTTTCCTATTAATAAGGTACCGCTATCTGACGTATGTATACCCAATGCTTTGGATACATTTCCGGGGCCTCGTGTCAATGTATTATTCATTTGCTTTTTCCCAGTACGGATCAACATATCCTGTATCCCTTTTACCGGTTCCAGCGAACGTACCAGGATGGCATGTGGTACACTTTCAGAGTTAGTTACTACATTGAAGAGGTGATGAATTCCATAACAGAGATAAACATATGCCACGCCGGCTTTTCCATACATAACTTCATTCCTGTTTGTTTTTCTTCCGTCAAAAGCATGTGAGGCTTTATCAGGAGCGCCGGCATAAGCTTCGCATTCTACAATTCGTCCTGAAGTAGTAACGCCATCCTTTTTTGTAACCAATAGTTTCCCCATCAATTCTTCGGCAATCTGCAAAACATTTTCCCTGTTGTAAAAATCAAATGGTAGCTTTTTCATGTTTATTATTAGTTCCCGGCTTCCTGTTACCGTCTTATCTTGTTCCTTGTTTCTTTTTTCTTGCACCTTGCACCTTGTATCTTGTACCTTGTACCTTGTACCTTGCTCTTGTTCTTGTACCTTGTCTCTTGCACCTTAATCCATTATATTTACCTCTCAAAATTAAGTCTTGCTGAAAGAAATAGTAATAACCATCCAATCCTGGGGCGAAGCACACCATTTTATATCTCAGCATAAGCTATGGAAATGGGTAGTCATCCCTGGCCTTATCTACACCCTCTTATTCGTTACGGCTATGTATTTTTTTGGGAAATCCGCCACAGCCGTTATTGAATATTTTACACATATCATGCATCTAAGCGATTGGATCCAAAGGTTTGAAAATAGTTTTCTTGGATTTCTTTTCACCTTTACAGGAGTAATACTC
>CAMPJQ010000574.1 GCA_946886925.1 uncultured Terrimonas sp. | reverse complement strand
GTATAATTCAACAGGTACTTTCAATGCTTGCCTGGTTGCTTTCAACGCTGTAGGCTGCCCTGATACTTTATGTATGCCTGTAAGCACTATCGTAGTGCCGGCATTGGATGTGCCTAATGCATTTACGCCAAACAGCAACGATGTAAATAGTAAAATTTTCGTACGTGGATTTGGCATTGCAAAAATGCGTTTTATCATCTGGAACAGGTGGGGGCAGAAAGTTTTCGAAACAGGCAATCGTTTTGAAGGCTGGGATGGAAGAGTGAAAGGGGTGGTACAACCAATGGATGTATACGCTTATACACTGGATGTTGAATTTTTTGACGGAACAAAAACAACCAGGAAGGGTGATATAACGTTAATAAGGTAGAGCTAAGAGTAAAAAAGAGAAAAGGAGGAAAAGAGAAATGAGTAAACATAATATTATACGGTCTGCCAGCTATCGTACTTCGTATTTCGTACTTCGTACTTTGCTCATTGTACTTTGTGCCTTGTGCCTTGTACCCTGTTCCTTTGCCCAGGATCTTCATTTTTCTCAATTCATGAATTCGCCATTGGCTACCAACCCTGCTAATACCGGGTTTATGCCTGAGGGTGATTACAGGTTGGGTGTTAATTACAGGAACCAATGGTCTTCCATCATGTCGGTACCCTATAAAACAATGAGTGCTTTTGGTGATGCCCAGATATTGCAAAATGAAAACAGCGATGGTTGGGTAGGTGTGGGTGGACTTATTCTCAGGGATGTGGCAGGCAGCGGTAATCTTACTTCTACAAAAGTATACGGTTCGGTAGCGTATCATCAAATGCTTAATCTTGGTAGTTTGCTGAGTTTAGGATTCAATGTGGGGTTAGCTAATAAACAGATCAATGTTACCAATCTTAAATTTCCTGATCAGTTTGACGGACATTTTTTTGATGGCCACCTCCCTACCAGTGTATCGCTGGCGGCAAATAATATCAACTACCTGGATATACAGGCAGGTATGAATTATGCTTATTTTCCTGATGAGAATACTTATTTTAATGCTGGTTTTTCTACAGCACATATTAATCGTCCACGTGAGTCTTTCTTTGATCAGCAACCGGGGATAGATAACCGGATACCCGTACGGCATACCGCTTTTATCAATGGCAGTTTTAAATTGAATGATCAATGGATCGTGAATCCAAATTCTTATTTTTCATTGCAGGCAAAATCGTATGAGTGGCTGTTAGGCGCAAATGCACATTACAATTTGTCGGGCGATGGTGAAAATATACTGATCGGCGGCCTGTATTATCGTAGTGGTGATGCAGTGATACCAATGGTAGGGCTGGGGTATAAAGATTTTACTTTCACTTTTACATACGACGCTACAATATCAACGCTGAAAAATTATAATAATACCCGTGGCGCCTTTGAATTTTCATTGATCAAACAAGGCGTGTTTGATCGTTATAGAGGCAACCGCCAGCAATCAATGTGTCCTTCATTTAAAAACTGAGAACTAAGATTCGCATGATTGTTAAAGATTATGAGGAAATGAATTCCGGCAATTTCCATCTTTTTTGAAATAAATTTTTCCCCAATAATCTTCTCTGATACTAAAATCGCAGGTCTCTCTTTTTTTTCCGATTTTTACAGCAATATGAATTTAGAAATGACAGAGACTTTTGCAGACGCAGCGCTTACTCCAGAACATATTGAATTATTTAAAAAGATAATCGGCGATTCACATGTTTTCGCAGACCAGGAATCCCTTCAGCATTATTCCCACGACGAAACAGAAACACTTAGCTATCTCCCCGCACTGGTACTCAAGCCACGTACAGCAGAGGAAGTAAGTGCCATCATGAAGATCTGTAATGAGCATAAAATACCCGTTACTCCACGTGGCGCAGGTACAGGGTTGAGTGGTGGCGCATTACCGCATTTGGGCGGCGTCTTGCTTTCTACTGAACGGATGAACTCCATTTTACAAATAGATGAACGCAACCTGCAGGTGACAACTGAGCCGGGGGTGATCACAGAAGTATTGCAGAATGCCGTCAAAGAAAAAAGATTGTTTTACCCACCTGACCCAAGCAGCCGCGGCTCTTGTTTTATTGGCGGAAATATAGCTGCGAACAGTGGTGGTCCCAAGGCTGTAAAATATGGGGTTGTAAAAGATTATGTATTAAACCTGCAGGTAGTATTGCCATCAGGTGAAATAATATGGACAGGGTCCAATGTATTGAAAAATTCTACCGGGTATAACCTGACACAGTTAATAGTAGGAAGTGAAGGAACATTGGGGATTGTTACAAAAATTGTATTGAAACTAATTCCACTACCTGTTTATGATTTACTGATGCTGGTTCCTTTTGCTTCTTTAGAAAAAGCAAGTGAAGCCGTAAGTGCCATCTTTCGTGCAGGATTTACACCAAGCGCCTTAGAGTTAGTAGAAATAGATGCGTTGAAAATAGTAAGCAGGATGGTGGATAGCTATGCTGTACCGGTAACGGATGATCTTGCCGCTCACCTGATCATTGAAGTAGATGGCAATGATATGGATGTTTTGATGAAAGAGATGGAACAGATGGCAGAACTGATGATAAAATATGAAGGAGGCGAAGTGTTTTTTGCGGATGATGCGCAGCAAAAAGCGGAACTCTGGAAACTACGCAGACGTGTTGCCGAAGCGGTAAAAATAGCGGGTTATACAATTGAAGAAGATACAGTAGTGCCCCGTGCTGAACTGCCTGCTCTTGTAAAAGGAGTAAAAGCATTAGGTATTGAACATGGTTTTCATGCAGTCTGTTATGGACATGCGGGTGATGGCAACCTGCATATAAGAATCAAAAAGGAAGGAACACCTGACAGCTATGGCGATGTGGAAATGACCAAAAGCCTCAGAGCTTTGTTTGAATTGGTAAAAAGTCTAGGCGGCACTATCAGCGGTGAACATGGCGTTGGTCTTATTCAAAAGGGTTATATGGATATTATTTTTGATGACGCCCAATTGCGATTAATGAGAGGGATCAAAAAA
>CAMPJQ010000573.1 GCA_946886925.1 uncultured Terrimonas sp. | reverse complement strand
CAAAAAGTAGCCAAGCACGGTAATTATGGCGCTACATCTGTAAGTGGTGCTTCTAATGTAATGGAACAATTGGGATACCGTTTAAAGTCAGACACCGGTGCGCTGGAAAAGGAAATAGACCAGGCGAATATTTGTTTTTTGCATGCACCGCTTTTTCATCCCGCATTAAAAGCTGTAGGCGCTATACGCAAAAACCTGGGTATCCGTACTTTTTTCAATATGCTGGGGCCGATGGTTAATCCGGCCAATCCGGCCTTTCAACTGGTAGGTGTTTATAACCTGGAAATGGCCCGGATATATAATTACCTGTTGCAGCAAACCGGTAAGGCATTTACGATCATCCATAGTCTGGACGGATATGATGAGATATCGCTAACCAACGATACCAAAATAATTACCAAAGAAGGCGAACGTATTATGACGCCGGAACAGTTAGGCAAGCGCATGGTAAGTGCAACTGATATATATGGTGGTGCTACAGTTGAAGAAGCTGCAAGATTGTTTATGACCATATTAAAAGGAGAAGGTACCTGGGCGCAAAATGCGGTGGTGCTGGCCAATGCGGCAATGGCATTGCACTGTACAGGCGCTTATACAAACTATAATGATGCGTATCTTGCAGCAGTAGAAAGCCTGGAAAGCGGAAGCGCTTTTGGTGCGCTGAAGAAGCTACAGTCCTTGCAGTGAAGAAAATGGTAAATGTGAACGCTGATGCGAATGGTGAATAGTGAGTGTGCTACCCCTGAAACCTGGAACCTGCAACCCCACACGTGATTACACAACTATGAATATTTTAGAAACTATAATTGAACAAAAGAAAATTGAAGTAGCAGAGCGGAAGCAACAAACGCCTGTTGCAGTGCTGGAGCAGATGGAATGGTTTTCGAAGATTCCTTTTTCATTACGGAAGTTTTTATCAGATGAAAATAAAACGGGCATCATAGCAGAATTTAAAAGGAAATCGCCCTCAAAAGGATGGATCAATGTGGAGGCTGATCCGGGTGTTGTTACGGCCGCATACACGCAACATGGCGCTTCCGGGCTTTCTGTTTTAACAGATGAAAATTTTTTTGGAGGAAGTTTGGATGATCTTAAAAAAGCAAGGACAAATAACATTCCTGTTTTAAGAAAGGATTTTATAATTGATACATACCAGGTAGTGGAAGCAAAAGCTGTTGGAGCAGATGTGATTTTGCTTATTGCTGCTAACTTAACACCAGGACGGGTAAAAACATTGGCCTCGGCTGCAAAAAACCTGGGACTGGAAGTATTGCTGGAGATACACAATGAAGAAGAACTGGAACATATTTGTGATGAAGTGGATATTGTAGGTGTAAACAACCGCAACCTCAAAACATTTGAAGTGAGCATTGAAACGTCGGTATACCTGAGCGGTTTAATACCGGCTGATAAAATAAAGATCTCTGAAAGTGGAATAAGTGATGTGGGAACAATAAAAGAACTGAAGAAACATGATTATAAAGGATTTTTAATTGGCGAGAACTTTATGAAAGCACCAGACCCTGCGATTGCTTTTGCTGCATTTGTTGAGCAACTTAAAAGCTAAAGGCTATGCGTATAAAAGTTTGCGGAAACACACAGTTGAGTCAGGTGTATGCCATGGATGAAATGGGTATTGAGTTCGCGGGATTTATCTTTTACCATAAATCGCCCCGATACGTTGTGGGACGCATTGGCGAAGAAGAATTAAAGAAGGCAAAGCTAAAGATCAATAAAGTAGGTGTTTTTGTGAATGCCGGGTATGATGAGGTAATGGGTTATGTAGAGAAATACGGGCTGTATATGGCGCAATTACACGGAAACGAATCGCCACGGCTATGTGAGCGGATAAGCGAACAGGTGCCCACGATAAAAGTATTCCGGATCAAAGAAGGCGATAATATAGACTGGAAGATCAGGGAGTACAGAACAGTAAGCGATCTTTTTTTATTTGATACGGATTGGTTTAATTATGGAGGAAGCGGAAAAAAATTCGACTGGAAAATATTAGATGATGCGCACATTAAAAAGCCATTTTTACTGAGCGGCGGAATCGGCATCGAAGATGCGGGCGCTTTACGGTCGTTTGCTACCGGCAAACATGGTCAAAATCTTTTTGCGGTGGATGTGAACAGTAAATTAGAAAGTAGTCCTGGTATAAAGGATATGGAAAAAGTTAAAGCATTTGTGGAAGCACTGCGATAGCTGCAGTACGAAGAGTGCTGCTGTACGAAGTCTCTGACTTCAGTTGCTGTACGAAGTCTCCGGACTTCGTACTCCTATGTTCTTCAAAGTTTAAAACTTTGCACTTATGAATAACACCATTTTCAGGGATGGCTATGCCATCCGCGATCAGTTTGCTACCCATTTTCTTACGTTTACAGTTTGTGGCTGGATTGACTTGTTTACGCGAAAAATATATAAGGATATTCTTATGGATTCGTTTAAGCATTGCCAGTTGAAGAAAGGATTAATATTAAACGCTTTTGTTATTATGAGTAATCATGTGCACTTAATTGCCAGGGCGGAAAGCAGGGAGATCACGCTGAGTGATATTATAAGGGATTTTAAAAAGCATACGCACCATACCATCATGCCTGTTATTCAGAGTGATGCTGAAAGCAGGAGGTTATGGATGCTGCACCAGTTTAAATATTACGGAACAAGGAACGTCAGGAATGAAAATTATCAGATATGGGCGAATGGTAATCATCCGGAAGAGTGTTTTAGTCCTGGGTTTACTCAAGTGAAGATCAATTATATTCATGAAAACCCAGTAAGGGCAGGCATCGTAAATCATGCGGAAGATTATGTGTATTCTAGCGCGGCGAATTATGCAGGTAAACAAGGAATAATTGATGTGGAAGTATTATAAATATAGTCGGCGACTATGAAGAACATAAAAATGCGAAGTCAGAGACTTCGCATAGCGTTATTGGCTGCTGGCCTGCTGTGCGAAGTCTCTGACTTCGTACGCCCTATGTTCTTCAAAGTTTAAAACTTTGAATTAATTTAAATA
>CAMPJQ010000572.1 GCA_946886925.1 uncultured Terrimonas sp. | reverse complement strand
GATGTGGACCTACTCTTTCCTCTTCGCTGTTTGGTTCAATGTATTTCTTGTATGTGTTTCTTTTGTTTTTACCTCTTAGTGTTTGTCAAAATTCCTCATTGAATCTGATGTGTAATTTTCGCAGAGCCTAAGAAATTTTTTCTCCCAAAAGTTTGTCAAAATTTCACATTGAATTTTATTTGTAATTTGATTTTTGGCTCTTTGTATTTTCCTACTGTTTCTTACCTTTCGTTCTTTTTCCATTCACCTCTCACAATTCACGTTTCACATAGCTCAACCTTCCATCTACAATTCTTGCTGGAGCGGTATATGGATGCTCTTCAGCTTTTTCAATACCCATGATATGCCATACTTTCCATCCCGCTGCTTTGAGATAGTCGGAAACCATGCTGCGGTGACAACGCCACCATACCGCTTCAGAACACATATATGCGGTGCGTTGTTTCAGCGCCAGCTTTTTAAGCGCTGCCATTCCTTCTTTAAAAGTTTCTGTTTCCATGTAATCGGCATAGCCGCGAAAAGCGGGATGCCTCCATTCCGTATTTTTAGAATCAGGATTCGCTTTTCTTCTCCCGCCCAGTTCCTTCAAATGAATATATTGTATGTGGTTTTGGGGTAAGCTGATTTGCAATGCTTCTTTATTGAATTGAGGAAACTTACGCGAGCCGGGATAACTCCTTATATCCGCCACCAGTTCAATGCGGAAGGAATGTAGCATGGCTGTAAACTCCTCAAAAGGATGAGTGGAATGGCCAATGGTCCAGATCGCTTTATTGTTTGTTGTTTGCATGACCCAACGGAAAATGATGCTTATTGTTCAAATGCCGGCATAAAACCTCTACAGTACTTTTCGGGCAGTTTTATATCTCATTTCGTTCAATGGGTTTCCAATGCACAATTTCAGGCGCTTGTCCCCAATGTGGCGGAACTTCCCCGCTTACAAGCAATGGCATGGAAGAACCAATGCCTCCCAGGTATTGTACAGCATTTTGAAATACTACTTTTTTTATCCTATAAAATCGTATGGCATATGAACACATGATGCAGGGCTCATGAGTAGTGTACATAATGCAATCAGACAAATCGTTTGTTTGCATCTTTGCTACGGCAAACCGTATTGCTTCTATTTCGGCATGGCAGGTAACATCATTTTTACTTTTGCCAGCTTCCTCAGCTTCACTCACAATTTCATCTGCTTTTATAATAATGGCTCCAACAGGTGAATTACCCTTTACTGCCGCCGTTTTACCTAACAGCCCGCAGCGCTGCATATAATAATGGTCGCTTCTCATATATTAGCTGTGATCAGATCGTAATGGATAAAATACTTCTTTTGAAAATCATATTTTTTCTACCGCTTCCATTTCATCCATAGCCAAAGCAGAGTGTGCATAAGCTGCGCCGGCGCGCATTTCAGCAGCTACCCACACAGCTTCCATGATCTCTTCTTTACTTGCTCCCTTTCGCATAGCCTGTGCTGTATGCGAATGAATGCAATACGGGCATTGGGTTACATGAGCTACTGCCACGGCAATCAGTTGTTTTGTTTTTTCAGGTAATGCGCCTTCTTTAAAAACGGTTTTGCTGAAATTTCTCCATGTCTCTATTATTTCAGGCGCAAGCGCTGCTCTTTTTTCGCCATTTTCCCTGGTTGCCGCAGCATACAGTTGTTCACTTTTCATATTCGTTGTGTTGTTCATTAAAAAATTATTCCTGCAAACAGCGCAAAGTCACCCCCGTTAATCATAGCGGTATTTCGCGGTTGCTTCTGCAGTAGCAATTTTGTACACCCGGATCTAAAATTCCTCAGTTACAATCCTGCTTTTATCTACGCCCAATTCCCGCAAATCATTGCCGATACTTTCAACCATGGCATCCGGGCCGCAGATATAAAAGTATTGCGAAAGGTCTTTTATTTTTTCCCGGAGATAATTTATATCTATTTTCCGGCTATCGTATGGTGCTGTTTGTTCCTGTGTAAGGGTGTTGATAAAATGGTTACCCAGCATTTTTTCGAACTCTTCTTTCAGAATAATATCCTTTGAAGTTCTGTTGGAGAAGATCAGTTGGTTTTCACCCAGCTTAGCATCTTTATGCAATTGCCTTAAAATGGCGATGAAGGGCGTAACACCTGCGCCACCGGCAATAAAAGTACCTTCGCCTTTATAATGAATAGCTCCCCAAACATCGTGGAGTATCAGTTCATCACCTGCTTTTAACTTTCCCAGGGCATTGGTAACACCATTATGGTCATCATAGATCTTGATCGTAAATTCAAGATGATCCCAGTCATTTAAACTGGTAAAGGTAAACGGTCTTCTTTCTGCTACCCAGTCGGGGTGATTGATAACAATGTCGGTTGCCTGTCCCGGCTGAAAAGTATAGTTACCGGGTTTACTCAGCTTAAAGCGTTTTACATTGTGCGTTACAAATTCAGTTCCAAGGATTTTTACAACATGCTCTTCGTTTGGATAGTCTTGCATAAAATGATTTTATAGATTTAAGGGTGATTTTATTTTTCTTTTTCTTAAAATGTTTTTGTAGTAATAATAAGCAATGGTATCGTACTGTGACGCAACACCTTTTCCGCTACGCTTCCTACCAGTATTTTTTCTAATCCCCGCCTGCTGTGCGTACCCATAACAATCATATCTGCTTTTATTTCCTTAGCCGTTTCTAATATCTGTTCCCCGAAGTCGCCTTCTTTTACTACAGCCTGAATAGTGTTGTCGTTTAAGTGCTGCTTCGATTTATCAAGGTAGTCTAGCGCAGCTTCCTTTAATTCCTCAACGGAAGTAGTTCCAATGAATTTGAAATCAGTAAAGCTGTCAAATCCCATCAGGGGTGAATAAATGTCCGAAGAATAATATGCGGCGTCAGAAACAACGTGCAACAGGGTTGTTTGCGCATTCATAGATTTTGCTAATGCATATCCCTCTTCTGCAATATTTTGTGCACTGGAATTATAATCCAGCGCAATTAATACTTTTTTCATACTGTTTATTTAATTTATTTTAAAGTAC
>CAMPJQ010000571.1 GCA_946886925.1 uncultured Terrimonas sp. | reverse complement strand
GAACTCCATGCCCAACCACCGGCGTCGTCCTTACTGCCTTTTTTTGTATTAAACCGCGAAAAATCCATCCTCCAGCTATCGTTGTTCACAGGAGGAAGCGCTCTGCCATCTGCATCTGCCAATATTTTGAGTGAAGACCAGGGTATGGCTATTTCCACCGTCCAGCCCTTATCCTTGTCATTGTTGTTGTTGATGCTTCCGTCTGCATGAACCGCAGACTGCAAACCGGGCATGTCCCATTTCCAGAAACCGATTCTACGCCCACGCGGGTGTTTATAATCCACACCATTAAATAATTTAGCACCCGGTACATCTCTTTTAAATTCGGGCAAATTATTGTATCCTTTTTTTTCATATGCATCAAGCCAAAAAAACAGTACCTCGTAAATGGTACCGTATGAATTGATCTCGAATTCATAGTACCCGTCCGCTCCGGCAATAAAAAGCTCCACATCATTATCCTGGTAAATCAATGCGTCTCTTTGGGTATGGGTAGCCGTTATAAAAGGTTCTTCAATCCAATACCCCACGTACAGGTATTGGTCATCCCATAACACTGCCGCCCGTGTATCCAGGTAGGTTGCGGCTCCGGAAATAAGATCTGTAAACCTGTTTGACCTGGAAGCATTTTTCCAGATGGCTTCATCCAGTTTTCCATCAATTACAGGGGCGTGGCTGATTTTATATGCGGTATAACGCGGGATATCTTCCTCCTTACAGGGCATCAAACGGCCGTCATTCGTTTGCCCGGTGGCCGTCAGCATTAAAAGCGTAAAAAGCAAGAGACCCGAAAAAGATAGCCATTTAATCATGCAAAGTGAATTGAGGTTACGTTTTTTAAATATTGGTTCACGGCAACAGTTTACAAAAAATGCGGAAAACAGCCGTCAGGAAAAATGACTTATTTCAATATCTTTTTTATGGCAGGTTCCAGCAAGTCAGCCCATTTCTCATACATTTTTCCGGAGGGATGCAAACCATCACCGGCAATAAGGGAAGGATCATTGAAGGCTTCCCTTGAAAGAGGCGTAATATTGGTATAACTAATGTTGTATGCATTTGCAACCCTGAGGTTGATGCTGTTGAACATATCAATTTGTTTCCGGATAAACATCGTATCGTCAATCCAACCATAGGGGGTTACGCTGTAATCCGGGATGGATATAACAAACACATGATCGTGTTTGTCGCCGGCCAGTTGCACCGCTTTTTGTAAAAGCCTGGTAAACTTGTCGCTATAGCCGGTAGTGTCGCGCTGTTTGTTTTGGTCATTCACTCCAATCAGCAAAGTAACAATATCAAACGGTCCCTCCGGGTTTTGCTGATCCATTGCGTTTTGCAGGTCGGTTGTCATCCACCCGGTAGCGGCAATATAAATCACGTTATCAATGTATTTGCCGGCTGCGGTCAGTTTTGCCCTGGTTTGTTCGGGGAACCTTTCTTTTACTGCCACAGACTGCCCAATGGTATAAGAATCGCCCAATGCAAGAAAACGGTAATGATTGTTGCGGTTGCCATTGTTTACCGGCGGTGTTGGTTGCCCCATATCCTGTTTGCATGCGTATGCTGATACCAGCATAATAAACGCAATATAAAAGAATAACTTCAACAATTTACCCGCCATATTCAAACATACGATGAACGGTCCGCATTTGTTTTCATGAACCGGAAAAAGTTCGCTAAATGTTCTTAAACGCTAACCAACTGTTTGCCACTATTGATCTGTTATCACGCTTCCTGCCGGTTGCGGGGCCTCCCGGGCGGCCACAACGAATCCGGTACTTTGATAAAGTGGTTTTGGACTTTAGTAATGTGAATATATGGGGCATAGGCATTGTTAAAGCAAAGCGTGTGAATTGAACTCCCGGAATTCAGGAGCAGTATCAGCGGAAGACAGGGCATCAATAGGCATACTAATGGCACGATATGTCCTCTTTTTAGTACGGCAAATTGATTGAATCCGGCGCTATAAATTCATGTGTATAATCATTTTTCAAAAAACTGATCGGATCATTGGGAACCGTAATAATGTCTTTTTTGGTAAGGCCCCAGGGTTTCCAATGCTCTGCCAAAACCTGGGCAAACATAGCGTCATCCCATTTGCCGAACAGCGGCTTGCCGGCATCTGCCGCTACTGGTAATGTTTCAATGGTAATTCCTGTATCATTATTCTCAATGTTATATCTTGGCTGGTAATGCAAAAGATAATTTGAGTAAAAGAACCTTGCGCATAGCTCCTCAAATTGAACAGGATGCAATACTGTATCGCTTATCTTATCAAGAATGTCTTTTTGCGTTTGCTTTACCAGTCCGCTGTCCTGGAAACAGGCAATGATGCCAAACCCATTCATGCCAAGCGACGAGATAAGGTTCACCGGATCATCGCGGTAACTAAAAATGTCTTTTGAATATTTGAGTCTTACAACAGAAATACTCCAGGGCTGTAGCCCTTTAAATGCAACAGGTGATACCAGCGACTGGAGCATCAGGTGAAACAAACCCAGCCGTGCTTTTAAAGGGAGCGAAAGCCTGAACGCTTTATCCTGCTTTTGCAGTCGTGCCTTTTCGAATAACAATTCATGATACAATACGCCATATACGATTTTACCCATCCATAAAAACAATGTGTGAGATGACAGCGACGTTACGCCTTCACAACTTTTATTTAAAGCTTCCTGAATTTTAAATTCCAGGTCGCTGAAAGCTTTTGCTACTGCAGCGGAACATGGCAACTTCAGCTCTCCATACAAAACAGAAGTTACCTGGTCTATCATTTTAAATTTTTGATCTCTCAGCAGAAAGCGATCAAGTATCCAGGCAGGGAAAACGGTGATGTTGTCATCCGGGTTTGTCAGATCGGCACCGGTGAGAAAGCAGGTGGGGGAGTCAGGATGTAAATTTTCGAGTGGATTATAAAACCGAAATGGCATAATGGCAAAAGTATCACATTATCTTCCTTAATGCTATTTGTTGATCTAAATCTGTAATAAATTAGCTAAAAAATGTTTACTGTAATACAGGCCTTGCC
>CAMPJQ010000570.1 GCA_946886925.1 uncultured Terrimonas sp. | reverse complement strand
TTTCATTTGGATACACCATTCAATAACAATCCCGCATAATAAATTATAAAAAATCAAACAAATAAACGATTATGAAAAAGATATTAGCATTTGCAATTTTAGGTATACTAATAACTGCCGGTTGCCGTAAAATTGAAGTTGACGGTAGCATTAAGGGAGATGATGATGGCGGTGGTACGCCGGGAGAAACTACCATTCTTTCGGGTAAGATTAGCGCAGACAGAATCCTGAAAGAAGGAACAACCTATAAACTGAGGGGAATAGTGTACGTGGTTGATGGCGCCACACTAACGATTGAAGCAGGCGCAAGAATAGAAGGAGAAAGATCTACCCGCGGCGCATTGATTATTACCCGGGGCGCTAAACTGGTCGCTGACGGAACGAAAGAAAAGCCTATTGTGTTTACATCGGATGCTACAACGCCTTCTTCAGGCGACTGGGGTGGCATTGTAGTGCTGGGACGTGCAAAAACCAACAATTCCTTTAATGGAACTGCAGGTATTGGCGAAATTGAAGGTGGCGTTAACAATGCAGATGGGTTAGGGCTATACGGCGGCGCTGATGACGCGGATAATTCAGGCTCTTTGCAATATGTGCGAATAGAATATGCCGGATACGCTTTTTTGCCCGATAAAGAATTGAATTCATTAACCTTAGGCGGTGTGGGCAATGGAACTACTATAGATTATGTGCAGGTAAGCTATGCGCTTGACGATGCCTTTGAATGGTTTGGCGGTGCTGTAAATTGCAGTCATTTGATTGCCTATAAAACGTTAGATGATGATTTTGACACCGATAACGGTTTCCGCGGAAATGTGCAGTTTGGTATAATATTGAGAGATTCATCCCGTGCCGACATTTCAAAAGTAGAAGCTTTTGAAAGCGATAATGATGCAAACGGGAGCGATTTAACTCCTCAAACGGCGCCGGTATTCAGCAATATAACGGCTATAGGCCCCCGTGAAAAAACAACCAATATCGGCAATAGCTTATACAATGCAGCCGCACAGTTAAGACGTAATACCAGCACATCTATTTTCAATTCTGTTTTCATGGGTTGGCCTACAGGCTTGCTGATTGATGCCAGTAAAGGAACGCCTGTTCAGGGAAATATTACAGCAGGAAAACTGGTAGTTCAAAACACTACCATTGCGGGTTGTGCTGCACCCACTAAGTTCGCCGATAATACCGGCGCTGCAACAGGATGGACGAATGCCGATTTGAGCAACTGGTTCGGCGCCGCTGAATACAACAATGATATACTGGCTGATAATGCGGAAGTAAAGATTACTGCAGCGTTTAATTATGCCAATCCTGATTTTACGCCGCAGGCGGAATCACCTTTGCTGAATTCTGCGAGCTTCACCCATGCTAAGGTTGCAACCGGATTTACTCCTGTTACTTTCAGAGGCGCAGTAGGTACTGCGGGCACTCCCGAAGGAGATTGGTGGAAAGGCTGGAGTTCTTTTGTGGATTAGAATTAAAATTTTACCGTTAATGAAAAGCAGCCTCTTGTATGGGCTGCTCTTTTATACTTTACGTATGAAGCTTTTGATATTTCCTGTTGTGGTAACATGGCTGTGCATTGGTTGTAAAAATACATCCAGTCATTTACATGCCGGGATCAATAAAATAGATACGGCATTCTTCGATTCTATTCGCTACAACAGCGACAGCGGCTTTACGAGGATAATTGGTGCAGGAGAATTTTACAGCGCTGAACAATATTTTTTCCGCAAGGACAGCATTATTTCGAAAATCATGAAGGATACTGCGGGAAATATAACCGGCTTTGTACAATTTCGCAATGATGTTAGGACGGCGTACGCGGAGTATTACGCCAACGGGCAATTAAAAGGAAAATTGTTGCTTGACCACCAGGGCCGGTTTAATGGACACGCAACCTACTATTATGAAGATGGAACTACGAGAAGTGAAGGTATATACGACAAAGGCTTTTTTTCGGGAAAATGGAGGAATTATTCTACAGAGGGAGTGTTGATTTCGACCGATGAATATGATGCGAACGGGCAGTTGACCCGCCCCGTTACCTTTAAACGCTAAATACCATTTCACTGCGCGGTTGGTATCTTTCTTTACATTGAGTGATGCCGGAGATGGATATTTAGTGAAAACGACTAATTTTAGTTGATGGAAATGGAGTGGCTTAAAGCTGGCATTACACCGTTGCGGGATCTTATTGCCTTTCTTAATAAAAAGGCTCAAACCAATAATATTCATAAAAAGCAACTGATAAAAGAGTTGCGCAATAACCTGAACGTTTTCAGCAACGGCTTCCTGAACAATTCATCTTACGACACTATTATTGATCTGCTTAGCAATGACGCCTTCCAGGATGCGGTAAAGAATAATTTCACTTTTAAAAAACTGAAAACGGGTAAAATTGAAATACATCATATACATGATGAAAGAAACAAAAAATACTCCGGCTGGAATGCCGAAAAACTGGCCGATAAAAGTGATGAAAAAATAATTGAGCTCAGGAATATCAAAAGGCTGAACAGCGGCTCAACAAAAGAAGTAAAAAATAATATTACTCTTATGATGAGCAATCTTTATTTCCGGATGAAGCTTTTGGCAGATTTTATCATGTCGGAATAGGTGTTTCTGTTTGATGTTTGATAAAATAATCAAAGCCTTATGGTGGTAATTCCTTATTAAAAAGGAAGCCAGTCCGTAATGACGTATTCCTTTGGGCAGGCGGCTTACAATCCAAGTGTTTTATTCAGTTGCCCTTCCATTTTTGCGAGGGCTTCGGTAAGGTTCTTTTCCAAAACCGTTGATTTTCCGCTCTGTAGCTGGGTTGCATACCACAGTAATACCATAGATACATAGTCCTGCATATCCTTACCGGCAAATTCGGTTTTAAATTCTATGATCTTGTCGTTAATGATTTTAATGGTTTTTCTTACCTGTTCTTCATCTTCCGGAGCTACTTTAATCCTGTAGGTTCTGTCGCCAATGCCTATGTTAATAGCGATGAGTGTTTGCATATGCTGAATATTAATG
>CAMPJQ010000569.1 GCA_946886925.1 uncultured Terrimonas sp. | reverse complement strand
ATATATATCTGCTTCCATCTTCATGCAATTGATGACCATCCTGGTTCCTAAAATGCAGAAAATTCAGAAAGAAGGAGACACAGGCAGAAAAAAAATTAATCAGTGGACCCGCTATCTTACCGCTGCAGTAACTTTATTGCAGGCAGGTACTTTCGTTGCATACCTCACCAATCAAAACCGCGATGCACTCATTGAAGCCTATCAGCCTTATTTTTGGATATCCACTGTAGTGCTTCTTACTTCAGGTACTTTGTTTGTAATGTGGCTTGGAGAAAAAATTCAGGACAAGGGTTTAGGTAATGGTACTTCCATTATCATCATGGTTGGAATTTTGGCCAGGCTACCAGAAGCGTTACTCCAGGAATTTGGAGCAAAGCAGGTAAAAGGCGGCGGTGGACTGATATTTTTCCTTATAGAAATTGCAATACTCATAACCGTTATACTCGGATTGGTTATACTGGTGCAGGGGGTAAGAAAAATACCCATCAATTATGCCAAACAAATAGTAGGGAACAGGCAATTTACAGGTGCAAGACAATTTCTTCCCTTAAAAGTAAATGCTGCCGGGGTAATGCCTATCATTTTTGCACAGGCTATTATGTTCCTGCCTACACTTATTTCTTTTTCTTCATTTGAGAGCGGACAGGGCATAGCCAGAATTTTTTCTGATCCGAGCAATCCCTGGTATATGCTTGTATACGGCGTAATGGTAATCGCATTTACTTTTCTGTATACAGCACTGATATTTAATCCTAAACAGGTTTCCGACAGTTTAAAACAAAGCAACGGATTTATTCCGGGCGTTAAACCGGGGCAGCCCACTGCCGATTATATTGGGCAGATCATGGATCGAATTACTTTGCCCGGCGCATTTTTCCTTGCCATTGCAGGTATATTGCCGGGTCTTATTCAAAGAACGGGGGTTACACCTTTATTTGCTTCGTTTTTTGGCGGTACTTCTCTTCTGATTATGGTTGCTGTAATATTGGATACCCTGCAACAAATTGAAACGCATTTGCTCATGCGGCAATATGATGGTTTGATGAAAAGCGGGCGCATCCAGGGAAGGCAAACCACATCACCCGTTTCGATATAACAAAATGGTTTATTATAAAACGAACGATGAAATCGGGTTAATCCGTAAAAGTTGTTTATTGGTTAGTGCTGCTTTAGCAACGGTGGCTAAGTTTTTAAAACCCGGCGTTACTACTTTACAGGCCGATATATTGGCAGAGCAATTTATCCGCGATAATGGAGCTGTTCCTTCTTTCAAAAATTACAAAGGCTTTCCCTTTACCTGTTGTATTTCCGTAAATGATGCCGTGGTACATGGCTTTCCCAATAACACAGCATTGAAGGAGGGCGATATTGTATCTGTGGATGTAGGTGTGTTTATGAACGGATATCACGGTGATAGCGCTTATACCTTTGCTTTAGGTACGCTTACGGATGATGCAAAACAATTGCTCAGGGTTACAAAAGAATCTTTGTATAAAGGTGTAAACAAAGCAATTGCGGGCAATAGGGTTGGCGATATATCTTTTGCTGTTCAGGAACACACAGAAAGAAAGCATGGTTATGGCGTAGTTCGCGAACTGGTAGGTCATGGATTGGGTAAACAGCTGCACGAAGATCCCCAGGTGCCTAACTATGGTAAAAGAGGAACCGGTTTAAAAATGAAAGAAGGCCTGGTAATCGCTATTGAGCCCATGATCAATATGGGAAAAAAAGAAGTGTATTATGAAGAAGATGGCTGGACGGTAAAAACCAAAGATGGAAAACCTGCCGCACATTATGAACATACGGTTTGTGTGCAGAAAAACAAACCAGATATACTGTCTTCCTTTTCGGAAATAGAGGCTAATGAAAAGACGAACGAATATCTTGATGCTTCTTATTATTAACTTACGCTCCTGTTATTAATTCCTGAATATATCTTCTCTCCGCAGGTTCCAGGATAAGATAATTTTTAATTTTCATTACATACATCCAAAATTTTGCACTGCACCATCCGGTAAACGGTATGATAAAGACCCATACCCAAAAAGGTGCCGGGACAAAATAATCCAATAATACCGAGGCCAGCAATATATACACGGGATAGAGTATAGTGAGTAAGCCGAAGAATAACGCATCAAAAAAAATGGTATTTTTTGTTTTAATCCTTGCAAACGTACTTGCAGAAAAATAAAACAGGCTGTTAAGTACAAACCCAGCCAGTGCAGGTATACATAATAGGCCTGCTACAGCATAGCTTTTGCAGTAATCAGCATAATACAGTGGGAAAAAGGATCTTTCTATCTTTTGAGATAGGGGCGGTTCAAAATCCGGTGCTGATAAAAGGCTGGACCGGTGATAGATATCCCTAATGAGATTATTACAGTTACCCTTAAGTGTTATATTCGTTAAAATAGCCTGCCATAAATTTTTAGCTTTACAATTATCTGTTTTTAGGGCAGGAACAAGTGTAAGAAGTTTCTGAAATAAATGTGCATTGAATTCCTGTTTCCAGGCACCTGTATGCTCATAGTACGGGAGCTGCCCGGGATAAAATATTTCCCCCGCTTGTACGATAATGGTTTTAGCCGGATGTTCATAATCGCTATACGTTAATCCAACAGGAACCAACTGGAGCGTATGCCTGAGTTGCACATCGCCAAGCGCATAGTGTACAATTTTTGCGGTGCCGCTTTTTAAAGGTTTCAGCTTCCATTCGTGCACGGTAATGCCTTCCGAAAAAATAATAATGATCCCGCCGTTTTTTAGTATGTTCCTGCAAAGATCAATAGAGGTGAAGTTTTCTCTTAGTTTTTCTTTTTCTTCAGATACCCTGTAAACAGGTATGCCATTTAAAAATTTTAAGAGCAGGCGAAATAGAGGGTTATTAAACATGTCGCTCCTGATCGTAAAATGTACGGGTTGTTTGCATTGGCAGGCTATAACAACGGCATCCAGCATGGAATTGGGATGATTGGAAGCGATAATCGCTGGTCCCCTTAGTGTATGCAGCGGAAAACCACATGTAATTTTTC
>CAMPJQ010000568.1 GCA_946886925.1 uncultured Terrimonas sp. | reverse complement strand
AAACATGTCTGTATTATTAATGCCGGTATAAAGCGTGTGCAGGCCACCCAGCGACAGCCCGGCCAACGCGCGGTTGTTGGCATCATTGAGTGTGCGGTAATTTTTTTCAATAAAAGGAATGACGGCTTGTTTCATTTCTTTTTCAAATTGCTTCATTCGGTTTTCAATAACGTCTGCACTAAATCCCCCGGCGCCCATATTTGCATCAGGCATAACAATCAGCATTGGTTTTGCTTTGCCTCCGGCGATAAGATTATCCAATATCAAATTTGCTTTGCCTTGTGAAGCCCAACCCGTTTCATCTTCGCCACCACCATGTAAAATATATAAAACCGGGTATTGCGCGCTGGCATTTGAATCGTAACCGGGTGGCGTATATACATAAAGCTCCCGCCACGATCCGGTAACGGTGGAAAAGTAGTTTTTGATTCTGATATCTCCATGTGGCACAGCTTTCAGGGCGTAGTAATCACCGCTGGCAGAAGGTATTTCAATGCCACTTGCCATTCTGCCCATGCCATAAAAAGTTTCACTGGCAGGATCCGCAACAGAAACACCATCAATGATCAATGAATAATAATGAAAACCTTCGCTGATGGAATCGGTTGTAACCGTCCAGTAACCGCTGGTGTCCTTCATCATGTCGTATTTTTTGCCAAGATCTACCTGAATTTTTTGCGCACCGGGCGCTTGTATGCGAAATATTATCCGATGGTCGGCCAGTATTTGCGGATAGCTGGCGCCACGTACATTTGTTGCTGCAGGTGCGCCGGCAACGGGATATTTGGAAAACGTGGCAGTGTCAACCAGTTTAAAAATGAGTTGAGAGAACATGTATAAGCCATTCTTCCATACTTTGAAATCATGGAAGCCAGGTTCGATGTAATAAATATGAGGCACATTATTTTTTTGAAGATAGTCGTGTGTACGTTTGCTGAAAGTAATTAAACCATCACTGGCTCCGCATGACAGCCAAAGTAGTTTTATTTTTTGCTTTGCTTCTTCCGGATCGGGTATCAATACTTCCGGAGTTTTTGTATTGGGCGCCGATGAAAAGCCACCAATCCACGCAAACCTGTCAAGATTACCCAGCCCGAAATTCAAGGATTGTCCGCCGCCCATTGACAAACCGGCAATAGCGCGATGTTCGCGGTCTGTATACACGGGGTATTTCTTTTGAATATAAGGTATCAGGTCATTGAGCAAATCTTTTTCGAAATTGGCGAATGCTTGTATTTTCTCACCGTCAAAAATATTACCGGTTGCACGATCATCCTTCATAGCCCTCCCATTGGGCATCACTACAATCATGGGTTCTATTTTACCCTGCGCATATAAATTATCTAAAATAATTTGCGGTGTGCCGCCATTCAGCCATTCTTTTTCATCGCCGCCTATACCGTGTAAAAGGTACAGCACCGGGTATTTTTTCTTTTTCGAATACCCCGGGGGTGTATAAATTAATGCCCGGCGGTTTGTACCTACCGTGTTGGACTTGTAACTGATGGTATCAATTTTTCCATGCGCGATATTGTTTTGAAGGGTATCGAATCCCCGGGGCGCCGGTTTAATAATTTCCTGGGCATGGGAATTGTATGCGAGTATTGTGATAAATGCCGCTGCAACAAAAAGGTATTTCATGTTTTGATCTTTATAGCATTTACAGGGAATAAAATATTTTCCTTACTCCTGTTGTTCAATTATTTTACTTCACAGCATTCATGAATGCTGCTTCATTTTTTAGGCTTAGCGAATCTTTGGTTGGAAAATCAGCCGGGACTGGCCAGGTAACTTTTTCTGTTGCCAGCCATTCGGTTGCTCTTATCATCGTGGTTTGAAAACCTGTACACCGATAGGCGGGCGGGTAGGTTTCACCCTTCCACAAATGCCCCATGCTTGAATTGTATACCCGACCTTTTCCATAAGCCACTACCCATTCAACGGGCCAAAACTTGTGCGTGCCGGTGCTGTCGTAAGCATAAGATAATACTGTAAGATTTTCGGCATCTCCACGTGGGAAATAATACACCTCTGTATAAGCGGTTTTCCATGCATCCGGATAACCTTGATTAATGGGATGCCGGTTAAGAATATTTATAACCGCGTTAAACCTTTCGGCATGGCCGGTGCCATTTCCTTCCCCGGGTGCATATTTGATAATATGTTTGTCGGCAGAATCAATTTCCAGCGAAAAGCCTGTTGTTTTCGGACGCCAGCCCAGTCCTATCATTTTGTCGTATTCCTTCCATTGGGGAAAAGCATTGTTGGCTGAATGAAGTATATATAAACCGCCACCATTTCGTACGTATTTTTCCAGGCTTTGCCGGGCCTGCACCGGCCAGCGCAAACGAGGGTTTTGTATGTTGTTGGTGTTTTGAATGACTACCGCATACTTGTCAAATTGCGGATGCCAGTTTTTCCGCTGAATACTGTCTTCAGGAATAGTGGAAACATCTGCTTTAAAAAGATTGCTTTCTTCGAGTATCCATTTGGTTACAGCGGTGGTTTGCCTCCAATCGTGGTTGCTGAACCCGTCGACAATTAAAACGTCAATACGTTTATCACTTTGCGCATGAACATGAAATGCTATCATCAGAAAGAATGCCAGGGAAATGCTTATCCGTTCCGGGAAGCGGGAAAGAGCAGGCATTACCGTTGTTTGTTTTTCATACTTCTTTTTTCTCATCCAGTTTGTTGTTTTAAAAAATCTGTTACTGTAGTTTTTTATTCTCCCGTTTATATCCTGCCGGGTGTAATTATAGTACAGTTTAGCTATTTTCTACCCGTGGGTGTAAAGTGATATTTACAAACAACATTATACCCTTTACAGAACTCTATTCATCCATAATTTGTCATTCCCGATCCGATCTTTTTTACAAGCCTGTATTTGAATATTTCTGCGTGGAGTTTTTGTTCAATTTTGATTCAGGGCAGAGGATCGGATAATGAGACCGGGAGAGTAGAAATAAGGCTGCAAAAGATCCCGGATTTACTGTTTTTTTAAATTGGCAGCATCGAAAATATGTTCCGCGTCAT
>CAMPJQ010000567.1 GCA_946886925.1 uncultured Terrimonas sp. | reverse complement strand
CACGAATCCCCACTCGTTTCCCTGGAATGCTGGTCTTACTAAAACTGGCTATGAGTATGGATATATTAAAAGCAAAGAAACCTTATTTTGCAAAGGCAGCGGAAGACCCCTTTCTCCTTCTTCGGGCAGAAGTCAAAGAAATAGTGACCCGTTTTACGCCTGAAAGAAGAAATGAAATATTATTCAAAGCCTTTCTGTTTCCCTTTACTTATTTCTTTTTCTGGATGCTGGCATTATTATTCGGCGCTAATCCATGGTTGCTGTTTAGCTGTTATTTTTTTATGGGGATCGCTATCGTACTAAATTACCTCAATGTCATTCATGATAGCGTACATCATACCATTTTTAATAGTCGCCGTATGAACGATAGGTATACGTACCTGTTTGATTTAATGGGCGCCAACAGTTTTATATGGAAAACCAGGCATATCCGTTATCATCATAATTATCCGAATGTGGATGGCTGGGATACCGACATTGATCAAAGCGCACTTGTAAGAATAGTTCCACATTCCAAACTAAGTGTTTTTCATAAATACCAGCACATTTATCTTCCTTTTATTTATCCCCTGTTTTTATTTAACTGGTTGCTAATACGGGATTTTAAGGATTTCTTCAGCAAAAAAAGAACCGTACAAAAGCTGATAAAAATACCACCTGCTGAATACATAAAACTTTTTGTTTTTAAAACCGTGTTTTTTGTATCAGTGATCGTTCTGCCTAAAATAATTTTAGGCATTTCCTGGTTGATGGCCTTAAACGCTTTTTGTGTAATGGTTTTGTCTGCCAGCATTTTTTCATTGATTGTGCTGCTTCCCCCTCATGCAAATACGACTTCCGAATTTCCAACACCCGACAGCGAAAAGAAATTGCCGTATAGCTGGCTTCTGCATATGTTAAAAACAACCAATGATGTGAACGGCGAAAACTGGTTTACCCGTTTTGTAATGGGCAACTATAATTATCATATCGTGCATCATCTTTTTCCCAATATTCACCACGCTTATTACCCGGAAATTACCCGTGCGCTGAAACGCCTGTCGGCTCAATATAATCTTCCATACAGGAGCTATTCTCTTGGAACATCCTTAATGAATCACTACCGCCTTCTCAAGCAAAACAGGTCCGATTTTGATGTTTGGGAGGAATCCATGTAAGAGAAATCATACCCGGTAAAAGAATTCGCATTTCAAATTACACAAACGGTTGATTGCGCTTTGTACAACGAAGAATTGTAAATTGTGCAAAAGCGCTGAACATGACCTCTCAATGGGAAAATCGTGTATGTATTATTACAGGAGCCGCATCCGGGCTTGGTTTTGCAATAGCCAGCCGGCTTTCGGCATATAAGGTAAAGCTTGCATTATTTGATAAGGACAAAGACAAGTTGCTCATTGCCTCGGGCAAGTTAAAGTATGAAAATGAAATATATCCCCTGGATATTACCGATGAAGACGCAGTTAGGGCTGCTGTAGACGAAACTGTGAAGAAATTTGGGAAAATTGATATGCTGGTAAACAGTGCAGGCATTACCGGGGAAACCAATATTAAAAGTCATGAAGTTGCTACAGCCAATCTTCAAAATGTTTTTGCAGTAAATTTTATGGGTAGCTTTTTTGCATCAAAATACGCGTTACCTCATATGCTCAATAATAACTACGGCCGCATTCTGCATATTGCTTCCATTGCCGGTAAAGAAGGGAATGCCGGCATGCTGGCTTATTCGGCATCCAAGGCAGCGGTAATTGGTATGACCAAAGTGCAGGGAAAAGAATATGCAGAAACCAACATCACTGTAAACGCGCTTGCACCGGCCGTTATAAGAACGGCAATGGTTGATGCTATGCCTGAAGCCCAGGTAAAGTATATGACGGATAAGATACCGATGAAACGTTGCGGAACGCTCGAAGAAGCTACAGATATGGCGTGTTTTATAGTATCTTCCCAAAATAGTTTTAGCACCGGTTTTACTTTCGACTTATCCGGCGGAAGAGCTACTTATTAATGTCTTTAATAATTTATAATGCGAGATACACAATTAAATGCTGCTGAAATCAAAATTGGCGTAGTGGGTTTGGGGCTGATGGGTTGCAGTATAACAACCTGCCTGCTCATGGCCGGACACCCGGTGGTGGCCGTTGCTCCGGTACCTGCTGATCTTACGTTTGCGCTCAAACGAATTAAAAAACACCTGCAAAGGTCGCGCAGGGAGAAACTCCTTAAAAATGCACCGGAATTTTATTTGCAGCATCTTAATATAACAGAGGATTATCGGCAATTACAGGATTGTGCATTGGTAATTGAGTGCACACTTGAAAGCATTGATATTAAGAAATCTGTATACAGCAAAATTGAAGCGGTTATAGATAAAGACGCTTTATTGGCCAGTAACACTTCGGCTATTCCTATAAGCTTATTGCAACAACAAACCGCTCATCCTTCCCGGTTTTTTGGTTTGCATTGGGCAGAGCCATCGCACACTACCCGGTTTTTAGAAGTAATATGCGGTAATGAAAGTGATATACAAAAGGGAGAGCAGTTGTATAAATTATCGCATTTATGGGGTAAAGAGCCCACACTGGTGCGGAAAGATATCCGTGGGTTCATTACCAACCGGATCATGTACGCAATGTATCGTGAAGCTATTTCTCTTGTGGAGCAAGGCTATGCCACTGTAGAAGATGTAGACAGGGCCTGCAGGAACAATGCAGGTTACTGGATGACATTAGTAGGCGTTTTTCGCTGGATGGATCTTACCGGCGTACCTGCTTACCATACTGTAATGAAAGACCTGTTTCCGACCTTAAATAACAGCACAGAGGTACCAAAGCTTATTGATGATATTGTAAAAAATGGAGGAAGAGGAACAGCCAATGCACATGGTTTTCACCAGTACACGCCGGAAGAAGCTAAATTATGGGAAGAAACCTTCACAGCTTTCAGTTATGATATAAGAAAGCTTGCTTTGAAATACCCTGAAGATGTAGTGAAAAAAAAGTTGAAGACACTTCAAAAGAAAAATGCCGGTCTTACAAC
>CAMPJQ010000566.1 GCA_946886925.1 uncultured Terrimonas sp. | reverse complement strand
GAGCTCAATTCGCCTGAAAAGGTTTCACAACTCCTGGGAACAGCATATCCCCAGGCCAATTATATGGATTTTTGTGAGTCGCTGTCGGATAACGTTGCCGATAAAGGAGTGGGGGAACAGGACAGAACAAATGTTGACTCCTACCTTTATAAAGATGTGGCCGATAATCAGCAAGATTCGCCTGAATATTACTGGAACGCCTGTTATGCCGCTATAGCTGCGGCCAACCACGCACTGGAAGCCTGCAATACCGCTTCAAACCCCGCAGATTACCAGGCCCAGAAAGGCGAAGCGCTGGTTGCCAGGGCTTATGCACATTTTATGCTCGTCACCTTGTTTTCAAAAGTATATGATCCGGCTACCGCGTCTTCAGACCCTGGTATTCCTTATGTTACAGAACCGGAAAAAGTAGTGATCAAAAATTACGAAAGAAAAACGGTGAGCTATGTATACGAAATGATTGAAAAGGATTTACTGGAAGGCCTGCCTCTGATCGTTGATCAGCAATATACTGTTCCGCGTTATCATTTTACCAAAGCCGCAGCCAATGCTTTTGCAGCACGTTTTTATTTGTTTAAAAAAGATTATGCCAGGGTTGTTGAATATGCCAGCCAGGTATTTACCAGCAGCAATGCAACTACCTTACTGCGCCCCTGGAATACTACTTACCTTACTTATACTTACCGGGAAATGTGGGCCGAATATGCAAAAGCAACACAGTCGGCCAATTTACTGCTTGGAGAAACGCCATCGTGGTGGGGCCGCTATTATTACAGCGTTCGGTATGGTATGACATCCGCGATCCGGGATGAAATTTTTGCAAGCAATGTTACAGGCGGGAACTGGGCCTTCAGAAATCATATATATACAGCCGGAACCAACAATTATATGATCCCCAAAATCAATGAATATTTCGTTCGCAACTCTGTAAACGCAAACATAGGCGTGGGGTACATTATGGTTCCTCTTTTTACGGTGGAGGAAGTATTGTTCAATAAAGCTGAAGCCAATAATGCCCTCAACAATACCAATGATGCACTTGCCGATCTCAATAGTTATGCTTCCACACGAATTGTCGACTACAACACAGCTACTCATCGTATTACTGAAACAAAAATTAAAAATTTTTACGGCACTTCCGATCTTCAGGAAGGCATACTGCAAACGATACTCGATTTTAAAAGGGCTGAATATGCGCAGGAAGGTATGCGCTGGTTCGATATTTTAAGACACAAGATTGTGGTAACACATGCCACCACCGAAGGAGAAGTAGTTGAACTGGGCGAAAATGATTTGCGAAGAGTATTACAAATACCCGAAACAGCAGAATTATCGGATGTGGATCAGAATCCAAGATAGGCAGACAATTATTTAATCTAATCAGAACTTATAAATCATTATATGAAATCTTTACAAATATTACTTATCGTTTTTGTGTTTGCTGCAGGAATGCTATCCTGCCGGAAAGACGATATTTCAGGAAATGCCGATGATATTGCGGGACTGGGAGGTGATACCTGGGTAAAAGGACCGATTGACGACTGGATACTCAGCAACCTTACCGTGCCGTATAATGTGGCGGTGAAATACAAATGGGACCAGTCCGAAATGGAATTCAATAAAATTATAGTGCCGCCCGATGAAGACAAGATATTGCCGGTGCTGAGTGCCGTAAAGCAGGTATGGATTGACAACTATGTGGCTGAAACCAATGAGTTGTTCATGAAAAAATACTGCCCCAAGTTTTTTGTACTGGCAGGAAGCGCGAGTTGGAATGTGGATGGCACCATTACATTAGGTCAGGCCGAAGGCGGGCGCAAAATATTATTGTATCAGCTCAACGACTTCCGGGTCAAAGGTATGGATGGGTATCAACCAACGGATTCGTTTACTGTAAAACAAATGTTTCATACCATAGAGCACGAATTTGCCCATATCCTCCATCAAAACGTAATGTATCCCCAGGAGTTCAAACAAATCTCCGTGGGCAATTATACTTCCAACTGGAACAATGTAACAGACGAAGCAGCCAATGAACTGGGATTTGTTTCTGCCTACGCCATGTCTTTCCCGGATGAGGATTTCGTGGAAATGACCTCTATGATGCTGGTAGAAGGCAGGGCCTGGTTTAATTCGATGGTAAACAGTATTGCAGACGAAGATGCTCAAAGCAAACTGCGCCGGAAAGAAGCTGCGGTGGTCAATTATTTTAAAGACGTTTGGAATATCAATTTTTACAGTTTGCAAACCCGTACAAGAGCATCCATAACAACGCTGGTGAAATAGATCAAAGAAAAAAAATTATACAGATGAAAAAGATCGCTATATATATTTTATCAGTAACCCTCTGTCTTGCGGCCTGCCGTAAAGATGACCCGGTTTTTGATCAGTCGCCTGATGAACGCATTAATAAAACATTAAGCGACTACCAGGCTGCACTTGTAAGTTCACCAACAGGCTGGAAGGCTACTATAGTGCCGGGAAGTGGCGGTATTTACCATTTCTATTTCAGGTTCAATAACGAGAACAGGGTATTTATGTATTCTGATTTTGATACCGTTACTGCCAAACACCAGAAAGAAAGCAGTTATCGTTTAAAAGCCCTGCAGCAACCCACATTGATTTTTGACACCTATTCTTATCTCCATCTTTTGGCCGATCCCGATGCCGCCGTGAACGGAGGTTCTTATGGAAGCGGCCTACTTTCCGATTTTGAATTTTCACTGGATACTTTATATGCAGACAGTATTATTCTTTCCGGAAAAATGAACAATACCAAACTCAAACTGGAAAAAGCTTCTCAGCAGGAGCTTGACGAATGGCAAAATGGTGAATGGGCGGATGCCTTGTCTTTCATAAACGTAGCCGGTATTAAAAATTATTTTAAAAGACTAACCCTGAATGGCGTGGAAT
This sequence comes from uncultured Terrimonas sp., assembly GCA_946886925.1. Next base: position 133 of record CAMPJQ010000566.1, on the reverse strand, counting down.
ATGAAGTATCGGTTAACCCCGCTTCCAGGACGATTAATTTTCAATGGCTTTCTGGCGGAACAGTAAAACAGTTCTCTACTTCTTATTATTTTAATGCAGGGGGCATTGTTTTCGAGTCTCCTCTAATAAATGG
>CAMPJQ010000565.1 GCA_946886925.1 uncultured Terrimonas sp. | reverse complement strand
GTATACGGTGCAGGACGGCACCCTCACTTTTATGATGGATGATACCCCTATGTTGCGTTTCGTAAAAGAACAGTAGTGATTTTCTGATGCGTATTACAATGCTGAATGCAGCGCTATTTTTTTTGCCCCAGTTCTTTAATAAAGCGAAAATGAGAATATACGGCCTGCCCCATGGTAGGAATACTATTATACGGCAAATCGAAAGCTCTGCATTTCGCCTCAACAATTTTACTTAAGGCGGGGTAATGCACATGGCTGATGCGGGGACTCAGGAGATGTTCTATCTGGTAATTCAATCCACCCGCAAACCAGGAAACAATTTTATTGCCGGGTGAAAAGTTAGCTGTGGTTTTTACCTGGTGTACTGCCCATTCATTTTCTATCATTTTGGTTTCATTAAGACCTGCCGCTTCAAATTCTGTTTCTTCTACCACATGCGCCAACTGGAATACAATTGCCAGCACAAAACCAAGGCCAATGTGCATGCTTAAGAAAAATACCAGCCAACCCTGCCAGCCCATCAAAAGAACGGGTAAAACAATATAAAATAATACATACATGGTTTTGCTGAACCAAAAAACAAAATGATCGTTACCTGTCATTTTACTTAATACCGTTGTGTTTACCCTTCGTTTGAAATATTTTTCAAAATCCTGGAAAAGGATCCATAACAATGAACTTACTGCGTATAAAAAAGGTGTGTAAAGGTGTTGGATTTTGTGCATGGGCTTCCATACCTGGGTTCTGCACATGCGTATAAAAGGGCTTTTGGCAATATCATCATCAACTCCATCCACATTTGTGTACGTGTGATGGATAATATTATGCTTTTGCTTCCATATGAAATTATTCCCTCCAAGCGCATTTATGGAAAGTCCCAGGGTGTTGTTTACCCATTTTTTGCTGGAATAGCTTCCATGATTGGCATCGTGCATTACATTAAACCCTATACAGGCCATTAAAAAGCCCAATGTTCCTCCCATAACAATGGTCAGCACTACCGGCATGGAAACAAAAAGAAGAACGATGTATATAGCAACGGCTGCAGGTATAAGGGTAAGTGTTTTGGTATACAGCAACCAGTTACCTGTTTTTCTTAAATTTCTTTGTTTAAAATATTCGTCTACAGATGCTTTAAGCGACGAAAAGAAAATGGCATTTTTGTTGTTGAATAATACTTTGGACATTAAGTTTAATTGTGTTTTTATTTCACGCGAATTGTATGAAGATAAGCTAAATACGTACAGAACAAGCAGTGGTTTTGCCAATCTTGTCACAATGTTAACCCCCGGAAGGCGAACCGGGTTAAAGCGAATAAGACAATAAACCGCAAACAAGTGGTGCTTATTCTCCCAATCCTGCTATAATATTTATTGTAAGCGCTACTATAACAGTATTATAGGCAAATGCGATCAGGCCATGCCACAGCGCCCACCGTTTTATTTTTTGGATGTTACCGAAACATCCGATACCTGGAAAGTCATATCCTAATTCGCGAGAGATTCTTTGCCCGGGGTATTGCTCATAAAGCTGTTTTAAACAATTGTGCTTAACACCACTGTCGGGTTAGCTATAGGGGTTCCAGGTTTCAAGCTACAGGTTGCAGGGGTATTTCCCTGTAACATGGGTCCTGTAATCTGCAACTGTATCTTTCACGTTTCACTTTTCCACCAACTGGTCCGGTATCCGGTAAGCGGCAATATCACTTATTAAAGCATTTCCTTTGGTATCTTCTATTACAATATCAACGGAAGTAATGGCGGTTGCATCAAAAGTAATTAATCGTTTGTGCCCGATTGTAGTGCCATCAATGGTTTTAACGGTTTCACTTCCTTTTTTCAGCAGACATTTGAATTGTTTTATGCTTTGCCCCAACGCAATGTATTCCTTCAGCAAAATACAATTGATCGTTTCTTCTTTGCCCGGATCAATGGAAATGATATTTTTATCGCCTCCGGTATTAATATAATCCTTATTAAAACCATTGTCGAAATGGGTGGTAACAGGTTCACCCGCAGCATCTGTATAACGGACACTGATGTTTTTGAAAAGATTATTGGCAAAGCTTTCATCACGGTATTTTTTAAACCCTGCCAAAGCCGCAGAATCATTGGCATTTATGAGACCTCTTCTGTCGGGCGGAACGTTCAATAAAAACGAAGACCCGCGTCCAACAGATTTGAGGTAGAGGTCAAACAGTTGCTCCGGCGTTTTTACTTTGTCGTCTTCTTCAGCATGATAAAACCATCCCGGGCGAATGCTTACATCACATTCTGCAGGGATCCAGTTTTTACCGTTTACATTGCCCTGGTTCAATGTATCCTGCGGAGGAGCTCCTGCACCCCTTGTAAACCCGGCGGTATCCAATAAGTTCCAGTTGGTTTTACCGGCAATGCCCCTTTCATTCCCCACCCACCGGATGTCGGGGCCAATATCACTGAACACCACTGCATCGGGCGCCAGCTTTTTGATTTCTTTTTCAAACCGTTTAAAATCATATACCTGTTTTTTACCATTTGGGCCTTCGCCGTTGGCGCCATCCCACCAAAACTCAAACAACGGACCATATTGGGTTGTTACTTCCGTCATGGTGTTTACATATACGTCATTGTACTCCGGTGTGCCATATTGCGGATGGTTGCGATCCCATGGAGAAAGATAAATGCCAAACAACAATCCATTGGCTTTGCAGGCGTCAGATAGGGCTTTCACCACATCACCTTTCCCGTTTTCCCATTTGCTTTCCCGCACGGTATGTGTCGAATATTTGCTCGGCCACAAACAAAAGCCATCATGGTGTTTGGCAGTAAGTATAATTCCTTTAGCGCCGGATTGTTTGGCAATGGTGGCCCATTGATTGCAATCAAGCGCTGTGGGGTTAAATGCATCTGCGGGTTCATCTCCGTGTCCCCATTCTTTATCCGTGAAAGTATTGGGACCGAAATGAATGAACCAGTAAAATTCAAGATCGTGCCAGGCAAGCTGTTGCGCGGTAGGAACAGGTCCAATAGGTTCCGGGGTTTTTTCCTGCTTTGGCGCTGTATTGCAT
>CAMPJQ010000564.1 GCA_946886925.1 uncultured Terrimonas sp. | reverse complement strand
GCCTATGTATGGGAAAAATTCACCGCTGCATGTATTGATCCGCACTGTTATGCTTTAATGAAAGAAATGGAAAAAATCAATATCGCTGTAAAACATCGCCCATTCAATTCCGCATCTGTGGCACACCGGCAATTTTTAAGCAGTTATTTTACCAAAGTTCAGGCGTTGCAGGATCAATACCCTTATTTGAATTTTACAGAAGAACTCAGGTATTTTGGCGGCGGCTAAACTTCTTTTCTTAATATTTCCAATGGTGGCATGTTCACCACTCCCCTGCTGTTGAATAGTCCTATGGCAACTGTAAGAAAGGATACAGAGAAAAATAATATGAGTACAGGCATGAACGAAGGGTTAAAAGCAGCGTCAAAACTATACCTGGCCAAAGCCCAGCTACCTCCAAGCGAAAGCAATATACCTGTACCTGCTGCAAGCGCACCCAGGAAAAAATATTCCAAAGCAGTAATAATGAACAATTGCTTCCTGCTGGCGCCCAGCGTGCGCAACAATACCGTTTCCTGTATGCGCTGAAATTTACTTACATATACGGAAGCAATGAGCACGATCAATCCTGTAATGATGCTAAAAGCAGCCATGAACCGGATCACAAAACCAATTTTACCCAGCACCTCATCCAGCACTTTCAAAATTAAATTCAGGTCAATAACAGATACATTGGGAAACCCGCGTACAACTGCCTGCTGAAAAGCTGCTGAAGTTTCGTTAGAAGAAACCCTGGTAACCAGCACATGAAACTGTGGCGCTGTTTCCAGCACACCAGCAGGAAAAATAACACGGAAATTGGTTTGCACCCGCCTCCAGTCAACATCCCTGAAGCTACCTACTATAGTTGGGATAAGTGCTCCCTGTACATTAAATAAAATACTATCCCCAATGGTTACGCTAAGCCGGTTTGCATATCGTTCTTCCAATGATATATAAACCGGACCGCCGGGTATATACTTTTTTGTTTCTAATTTACCGGCTGTAATTTTTTCGGTGTTGGTTAATGAATCCCGGTAAGTAACACGCAATTCTCCTTCAAACGCCCTTGCCGGTATGCCGGTTGCAGAATCTTTTTTTACTTCCGCGGCATTTCTCCCGTTTATCTCTTCTATGCGCATGGTAACAATAGGCACATCCTGGTATATGGGCAGATGATATTGTTTTACAAGCTTTGCTACAGCATCTTTCTGGCTGGTTTGAATATCAAACAAAACCATATTGGGCTGGTTATTACTTGCCGACATGGATACACGGCTCATGAGTATATCCTGTATAAAATAAAGTGTGCCAATAAAAAGCGTACCCAAGCCTATCGTAACTACCAATAGTATAGTTTGATTGTTGGGACGATACAAATTAGCAAAACCCTGCCGCCATAAATAATTCAGTTTTGAAGGAAAAAAACGGCGTACAGCGCCGCGCAACACTACGGCCACGGCCGTGAGCAGCAAAAAAGCTGCAAGTATACTTACTGTAAATACAAGTGCCTGCGACCAACTTTGCATCTGCAACCGGGCAAATAAGGCGATAAAAAAAAGAATAACAGCAAACAATAGTACCTGCCATGGGTTACGCCATGCCGGCACCTGCTCAACCGACACCCGCAAAGTATATAGTGGAGAAATACTGCTAATGGAAAGCAAGGGCAGCAGCCCAAACAGGAAAGATATAATAACACCCAACCCTATTCCCTTGGCTATGGATGGCCATGAAATGGAAGTACTGATATCTACAGGCAATATATCTTTCAATACAAAGGGCAAAGCCTGCTGCGCCAGTGTTCCCAGAAGCGCTCCTGTTACAGCACCTATCAGTCCAAGTATGGTTATTTGTATAAGATAGATCAGGAAAGTTTGTTTTGTACCGGCGCCCAGGCAACGCAGTATGGCAATAGCAGGTATTTTTTCGCGGATGTAAATATTAATGGAACTGGCTATCCCTATACAACCCAATAACAAGGCTATAAAGCCAATAAGTGTAAGAAATTGTGAAACATCCTCGAATTGCCTGCCGGTATCTCTTTTGCGGGATTCGGCCGTTTCATAATCCAGTCCCTTGTTTTCAAGTATGGGATCTATAGCAGCAAGTTGCTTATTCATTTCTGCCTGTGTATCGTACCTGAAATAAAAGCTGTACGTAAACCTGCTTCCCTTTTGCAGCAACCCGGTTTGTTGAAGGTATTGAAAAGGAATATATACCGGTGGAGCAATGGTAGTAGAAAGCCCGGAACGGCCGGGCGCCTGGGTAAGCATACCGCCAATAACAAAACTCAATTCGCCTACGCGTATGGTATCACCCACTTTTGCATCAAACTGCAGCATCAGTGTTCTGTCTACTAATGCCTGCTTCCCTTTGCGGAAATCAATGCCTGCCGCCACCGGAACTGTTTCAAAACCGCCATAGTAAGGATAATCTCCTTCAAGCGCCAATACCTGCACCAACCTGGTTCCGTTATTCTTTGTAAAATAAACCATGGAAGCAAACCTGCATTCCCGGGAACGCTGATTGCCCAGAGTATCCAGCATGTTTTGTAAGGTAGAATCAGGCGCCTTATTGCTTTCAATAACCAGATCGGAGCCCAGTAATGCTTTTGCCTGGTCGTTGATATCGTTGCGTACATGATCGCCCAATGAAAAAATGGCTACCAATGCTGCAATACCAAGTACAATAGAAGACATGAACAGCAATAGCCTCGAACGGTTACGGCGGCTGTCTCGCCACGCCATGGTCAATAGCCAGACGATATTCAATTGTTTTTTGGGTAAAAATTGATCTGTACGCATGTATAATTTTTAAACCGTCTGTGTTGTATTGCTGGTGCGTTCGTCGGCAATAATGTGCCCGCCTTTTAAACGAATGATGCGCTGGGTGCTTTCTGCCAGTTCCGAATTATGGGTAACAATGATCAATGTGGTTCCGGCTTCCCTGTTCAGTTCAAAAAGCAACGGCACGATCTTTCCACTTGTTTCATCATCTAAGTTACCGGTAGGTTCATCGGCAAACAATATTTTAGGATTGGTAGAAAAAGCTCTTGCTATGGAAACCCGTTGTTGCTC
>CAMPJQ010000563.1 GCA_946886925.1 uncultured Terrimonas sp. | reverse complement strand
ACCAGTCCGTATATTGCAATCATTGCTATAGACAGTACACTAAGCCAGAACAATATGTTATAGAAAAGAGATGACTTCAATGAAGGATAGTTTTTATTGTAACGGAAGCACAGCGCGGCATAAGCAACGATCAACAAAAGTACTGAACCTACCACGCCGCCGGATATGATCATTAGCACCGGCATCTGGATAAAGAGATAGGCCACTACCCAAACCGCGGGAAATATCCACGATAAGATGGCAATCGTTTTTTTTCTTTTAAGCGGGTTATAAAAATCTATCCATCCAAATTGTCCAAAAATGTCGGAGAATAACCGTGACCAGTAGGCGAGGGTAGCAAATACACTGGAAAACAATACAAAGAAAGCGCCAATGAGATAAGCAGTTCTTATGCCACTGCCCAATGATTGCGTATAAATATGGGCAAGGGTTTCTATTAAAGCATTTCCTTCCGGCATCTCTCCGCGGTTGTACAATATCGAAGCACCCAAAAGATAGAATGCGGCCGTAACGGCTGTATATATGACCATCGCCACCAGCGCATCGAGGTACATTACGCTGGTCCATCCTTTGGCTCTTTTGTTCCACTCCGCCGTATTATCGGCCGGCCCGGTATAAGCTGCATAGCCTTTTTCAATGCACCAGTAATTGTAAGCGATGATTTCGTCGCTGGCCACACCGGTAATGCCAAATGCGCCGATGGCAAGAATAGCGAGGTGCGCGGGCAGCTCAAATTGCAGTCCGGCTGCAACATCGGCCATCGTAAAATGGTAAGGCGTAAACGAAACTGCCACCAATGATACAATGGTCAATGCAGTGAAAGCCACCACCATGATCAGGGAGGATTTTTCAACCAGCCTGTAATAATTTTTACAGATCAGTACAGCAATCAGTACAGCGATGGCAATAGCCCATGCAAATACCGGTAGTGCCGGGAAAAGCATGCTTAAAACAATAGCGGATCCCCCAAGCATACCGCCTACCTGTATTATTTTAAGTAAGGTCAGTAAAAAAACAATACCTACGGCCCAGTTGCTTTTTCCAAGTTTGGGGCCGGGAAGCTTTGCGAAGGATTGCATGGGCGTTTCACCTGAAAGGATAGCCCGTTTGCCAAACTCTAATTGTATGGCTACTTTTACCAAACAACTTAAGATAATGACCCAAAATGCGATGAAACCTGCCCTGGCGCCAAGTACAGTGGTAGCAATCAATTCGCCGGATCCAACAATGGATGCAGAAAGAATAAAACCCGGACCGAGGAATTTGAGTTTCGATCCAAAAGTTATTGGCGGTTCTTTAATGGTATGCTGTGTTATGGTATAATTATCCGCAATCATTGTTTGGTTGTATGCTGATGATTTATTTTCCCGGTTGGTATACTAACATAAGTGATCAAACTTTCAAAAAAATTAAGATGCCTAAAGAAAGCACATTTTCGCCTATCTATCTGTACGAATATTTTTGTTTTCACACATTTTTAGCCGGCTTCGGTCAACTCGCCTTATATTTAGGATAAACCTGGTTTAATTGATAAATCAAAAAATGCCGAACCTTGAACAAGATCATTTCTATTTTTTTATGGATCGTATTGCTGCTGGCTGACAAAGCAAATGCTCAAAAGGAATATGATGTAATACGAAACAACTGGATTGAGTTCAGTGATGCGCCCAATGCATTGTACCATCATTTTGCCCAACAGGCATACCTACTTTTGGATAAACGTGCTGCTGCAATAAAAGAGATCCATTCATTGCAGGGCTGGCAGCACAGGCAGCAGTACGTACGTAAATCTTTAAAGGATCTGGTAGGTACATTTCCCCAAAAAACTGCTTTGAACGCAAAAATCTCAAAAACAATAAATAAAGTAGGCTATAGTATAGAGCACGTCATTTATGAATCGCAGCCCGGCTTTTTTGTTACTTCTTCTTTATATATCCCCAACGTAAAACCGAAAAAGAAAATGCCGGCTATTATTTATTGTAGCGGGCACGCCGCTGAAGGTTACAGGAGCACGGTATACCAGCACGTCATTTTAAATCTTGTAAAAAAAGGCTTCATCGTATTTGCATTTGACCCGGTAGGGCAGGGTGAACGTTTGGAATATTTTGATGCAGCAACGGGTAAGTCAACGGTTGGCGGCCCGGTTGATGAGCATTCCTGGGCCGGTGCGCAGGCTTTTATTACCGGCAGTTCCCAGGCGAAGTATATGATTTGGGATGGCATAAGAGCAGTGGATTATCTGATTTCAAGGAAAGAAGTGGATCCGCAACGGATAGGCATAACCGGCCGCTCTGGTGGTGGTACCCAATCTTCATACATCGCTGCATTCGATGAGCGCATAAAAGCTTCAGCCCCGGAGTGTTATATCACCAACTTCACGCGTATTTTTCAAAGCATAGGTCCGCAGGACGCAGAGCAAAACCTGGGTGATGCGGTTTTTCGTGGAATAGATCATGCTGATCTTTTGCTGGTGCGGGCGCCCAGGCCTTCATTAATGATCACCACTACCCGCGATATGTTTAGTATTGAAGGTGCAAGAGAAACCGCAAAAGAAGTAACGGGTATTTATAAGGCGTATAATAAGGAAAGCAATTTTAATATGGTTGAAGACGATGCACCGCATGCGTCTACCAGAAAGAATCGTGAAGCCATGTATGCTTTTTTTCAAAAGCATTTAAACAATCCCGGTAATGCGACCGATGAAGTAACGGATAGTTTAACTGCACAGGAATTACAGGTAACTGAAACCGGGCAAATAGCCACCTCATTGAGAAGTGAAACGGTTTTTAGTTTGAACCGCAAACAGGCGCAGCAATTGGAACAGCAATTGCAAAATTCCCGCAGTGATCTTGACCGGCACGTTATTGATGCGGTTCTTGCAGCACGTAAACTTTCAGGCTACGAGGCGCCATTGCAAATGCATGCACCCGTTTTTGCCGGGCGATTGCAGAGGGATGGTTATGCAATAGAAAAATATTTTTTGCGGGGTGAAGGAAATTATATCATTCCTTACCTTTTATTCAGGCCGGGTCAGTCCAACCGCAAGGCGCTTTTGTATTTGC
>CAMPJQ010000562.1 GCA_946886925.1 uncultured Terrimonas sp. | reverse complement strand
GGGGAATATCTGATGAAAAATTCTACTATCTTCAGCGGATTCGAATGAAGGTACATTATTTCTGCCTTATCCTGGCGCATTTGACGTAATTACATTAGCCCTGCTTACGAATAACAAATAGAATACCGTTGTTCCCGGGTTAGATAAACGCATTAATGAAGTGAAATGGAGTGTGTTACAATGTAATTACAAGCCGGTGTCGCCAGTAAACTTACCTTGCCCGAAACTGACCGTCAGTGATTATAGAAATGCTTATTCCGCTATCTTTAGATAAACCAGGCATACATCATGGGTAAACTACTAATGATTGTTCTTATTTTCAATTTGATCGTTCAAACAGCTTGTATGCAAAAAAAAGATCCATTGAATGAACTAAAAAAGGAAGTGCAGGATAAACTGGCGATCAGTAACGCCCGGTTTGGTGTAGCTTTTAAAGATCTTCAAACCGGCAAAACACTGTTGTTAAATGAAAAAGATGATTTTCATGCTGCCAGCACCATGAAAACGCCGGTTCTTGTAGAACTTTTCAGACAAGCGGCTGCAGGTAAGTTCTCATTAACTGATTCAATTGTAATAAAAAATTCATTCAGTAGTATTGTGGACGGCAGTGAGTATTCACTCGATTCAGCAGATGATAGTGAATTTGAATTGTATAAAGATATCGGGAAGAGAAGAACGATCGCATCCTTAGCATACGAAATGATCATCCTTAGCAGCAATCTCGCTACTAATTTATTGATAGATCTTGTAAAACCGGACAGTGTAATGCTAACCATGAAAAAGATCGGTGCTAATGATATTAAAGTATTGCGGGGAGTGGAAGACAACAAAGCTTATCAAAAGGGATTGAACAATACCACAACGGCTTATGATCTGCTGCTGATCTATGAGCAGATGGCTACCGAAAAACTTATTAGTGATGCTGCTTCAAAAGAAATGATCAAAATTTTACTTGATCAGCGATTCAATGAGATCATTCCGGCCCGGCTACCTAAAAATGTAAAAGTGGCGCACAAGACTGGTTCTATCACAGGAGTACAGCATGATTCAGGTATCGTTTTTCTGCCGGATGGAAAAAAATATGTTTTGGTTTTATTATCACGTTTTGATCCGGCTGATGAAAAGAAAGCGATCGAAGCAATGGCTGATGTATCGAAATTGATTTATGACTACATGCAATAAGGTTATCCCTGGAATACTATCTTTATCCATCAAAGAAGCCGTTTGAAATTATTGTTAACTATGTCCCATGTGGTTTATCAATTCAATTCATTATGAGAAAAAGATCTATAATTCAGTTTTTCATATGAACCACAATAGCCACATAGAAACATAGGTTTTCACATAGGCCAGACAGTGGATTTCTATGTGTGCCTTTGCTATGTGCTACTATGTGCCTATTGTGGTTCAAAGCAAGCTTGCGACAGGCTATCGGGCCAAATTAAAATGAAAAACAAACAGATGAAATATTTACTTGTTTTACTATTCACTTCTTTTTCAATTGCGGTGCATAGCCAGTTAATAACCGATTCCTTATTAATAGAGGGGCGTTACCGCAGCTTTCATTTTAATACCCCTTCTGAAAATGTTGACGGCCGCAGCCTGCTGTTTGTTATGCACGGCTCTGGTGGAAACGGCAAAAACATTATGAAGCATACTTCAAAACTGGAAGCTATCGCCGCGGCCGAACAACTTCTTATTGTGTATCCTAATGGTTATCAAAATTACTGGAACGAATGCCGGAAATATGCTACCTCCATAGCTAATAAAGAAAACATCAACGAAAATGCGTTCTTTGAATCGATGATAAAATATTTTCATGCGAAATATGGGATTAATGAAAATAAAGTTTTTGCCGCCGGCTTTTCGGGAGGCGGACATATGGCTTATAAATTAGGCTTAACCATGCCCGGCGATATCAAAGCTATTGCCACAGTTGTTGCTAATATGCCGGACTCAGCATCTTCTGATTGCACAACAATCGGAAAACCATTGCCCGTTCTTATTATCAATGGAACACTGGATAACGTAAATCCTTACGAAGGTGGTGAAATGTTTGTCAACAATGCCAGTTACGGTGTTGTGCGAAGTACCGCTAACTCATTTGCCTACTGGTCAAAATTAGCAGGCTATAGCGGAACCCCGGTAAAGCAACTTTTGCCAGATACAGACACTGCCGATCAGCGCACCATTGAAAGCTACACGTACATTGAGGTGGATAAGCCGCAGATCACTCTGTTAAAAGTAATCGGTGGTAAGCATGATTATCCAGGCGATATTGATGTATATGTATATGTCTGGAAGTTTTTTAAATCACAAAGCAACAGCTTCAGTATTTACAAACCTGGTTTGGAAAAAGAAATACAAATTGTTGAGGCGGCTTGTGGTCAGTGCCAACTGGGTTTGCCGGGAGACGGTTGCGATTTAGCGGTTCGTATAAACGGTAAAGCATATTTCGTTGATGGAACGGATATTGATTCGCATGGTGATGCGCATGCAAAAGATGGTTTTTGCGAAGCCGTAAGAAAGGCTGAAGTGCAGGGAGAAATAAAAGACAATCGTTTTAAAGCAACCTATTTTAAACTTGTTCCGGGGTCATCAAACTAATCATTCAGTACTGGTACATGGTATATACGCAGTATGTTTTATTTTCGGGGCATGGCATTGTTAAAAGTAGCTGGTATCAGTAAGGAGGAAAAAGGAAAGTTTGTTGTAAAAGATATTCACTTTACTCAACCAGCATTTCAAAAGTTAGCGATTGCGGGAGCAACAGGTTCAGGTAAAACAACCTTGTTGAAAATAATTGCAGGCCTTGTACAACCTGACACTGGTGAAATACAATTTGATGATAAAAGGGTATTGGGCCCTTATGAAAAATTACTACCGGGGCATCCTGGTATCGCCTACCTGAGCCAGCATTTTGAATTACGTAATAATTACAGGGTAGAAGAAGAGTTGGAAGCTGTTAACAAACTACCGGAGAAAGAAGCTAATGCTCTTTATCGTATTTGCAGGATTGAGCACCTGGTAAAGCGCAGAACAGATGAACTTTCCGGTGGGGAAAGGCAACGTATTGTAC
>CAMPJQ010000561.1 GCA_946886925.1 uncultured Terrimonas sp. | reverse complement strand
CTGTAAAAAGATAAAAATACCGCAAAGAAAATCAGCCGCGCTTCACTTGCTGTTGCGGGCAACCCAAAGCATAAGAACAACAACCAGGGTAATATCTGTTAAAGCATGAAAATAAAAAAAATTGAACTGTTCAAAGTGCCCCCAAGATGGCTGTTTCTTAAAATAACAACCGACAATGGCACAACAGGATGGGGAGAACCTGTGGTTGAAGGCAGGGCAGATACCGTAAAAGCAGCGGTGGAGGAAATGACATCTTATTTAATAGGGAAAGATGCACGTCATATTGAAGATATCTGGCAAACGCTTTACAGAGGGGGATTCTATCGTGGCGGACCAGTGCTGATGAGCGCCATTGCAGGCATTGACCAGGCCTTATGGGATATCAAAGGTAAGGCGCTTGGTGTTCCTGTATTTGAATTATTGGGAGGTGCCGTAAGAAATAAGATGAAGATTTATGGTTGGATAGGAGGCGATAAACCATCGCAGGTAGTGGAAGAAGCCAGAAAAAGAATGGATGATGGGTTTCTTGCAGTAAAGATGAATGCCTGCTCAGAAATGGAATGGATAGACACGCCTAAAAAAATTGAAGAAGCCGTAGCTGTGATTGCATCTGTAAGAGAAGCTATAGGATATGATAAGGGGCTGGGAATTGATTTTCACGGCAGAGTACATAAGGGCATGGCTAAGATTTTCATGCGCGAACTTGATTTTCTGAAACCTATGTTTATAGAAGAGCCTGTACTTTCGGAGAACCTGGAAGCATTTTCCAATTTGGCTCAATATACTTCAGCGCCTATTGCAACCGGCGAACGTTTGTTCAGCCGATGGGATTTTAAACGTTTATTTGAACAGGGCGCGGTAGATATTATTCAACCCGATGTAAGCCATGCCGGGGGTATTACAGAAGTAAAAAAAATAGCCGCCATGGCGGAAGCTTATGATGTAGCACTGGCTCCGCATTGTCCGCTCGGTCCGGTTTCTTTTGCGGCAGCGCTTCATGTAGATTTTAGTTGTATTAACGCTTTTATACAGGAATCGAGCATTGGCATTCACTATAATGAAGGAACTGATTTGCTTGATTACCTTTCCAATCCGGAAATATTTACAATAAAAGATGGCTCCATTGTTCGGCCCGTTTTGCCTGGACTGGGCGTGGAAATAAACGAAGAAAAGGTAAGAGCTATGAGTGAGACCGGGCATGATTGGAAAAACCCCATCTGGCGTAACCCAGACGGAAGTATTACGGAATGGTAGCAATGCCGGTAGCATGAAAAACGCGATCATGATATAAAACTTTGTGCACTCTATGTTTATGCTGAAATATAAAAATACAAACAGGTTTGGCGCTGCAGTTATGCCGCTCCTGTTTGTCCTCCTGGTAATATTCTCAGAGGCATCAGGGCAGTCTGCCATTCCATTTGCCTGCGCACCACTTACTGAACAGGGAGACCTCTCGGCTAAAATGGTAGAAGGCATCAATAGTTTTCTTTTAAAAGAGACCCTTCTTTTGCAAAAACAACGCGATGGCTTATGGAAAAGAGATTTCAGTTCCACAGCGGCATATCAACAATCCATTGCTCCCCAGCGTGCAGCGCTGGGGCATATGCTGGGCGTTGCAGAACAAACAATAGCACCGGAAATGGAAGTGCTGAGCAATGATCAGTTAAAACCTTTGGCAATTGAAACAGGATATTGCAGCATCTTCGCGGTGCGGTGGAAGGCATTGAAAGGCCTGTCGTCTGAGGGTTTGTTGCTTAAGCCCAAAGGAAAGATTTTTGCACGTATTGTTATGATCCCCGATGCGGATGTACAACCCGAAGTGCTGGCTGGTATGCAACAAGCCGGAGCACCGGGTTTTGGAGCGGCCTTGGCGCTCGTAAAGGCAGGCATTGAAATTCTCATTCCTTCGCTGGTGAACCGCGATTTCAAATATTCGGGAAACCCTTCACTGGGAACTTCTACTCAACAGCCTCACCGGGAATGGATAAACCGCCAGGGATATGCCGTTGGTCGTCACGTAACAGGATATGAGCTGCAGAAAATATTTTCCGCCATAGATTGGTTCGAAGCCAGGAATAGAACTGAAAACAGTACATCTGCGATTGGAGTAGCGGGATATGGCGAAGGTGGGTTACTGGCGCTATATGCAGCAGCAATTGATCAACGCATCGAAGCCACATTGGTGAGCGGATACTTCGATGTGAGAGAGCAATTATGGAAGGAGCCTATATACCGGAATGTTTCCGGCTTATTGAAAACATTTGGCGATGCGGAACTGGCCGCCATGATATGGCCCCGGTCACTGGTCATTGAACATGCCAAAGGTCCTGAAATCATTCACTCCAATCCCGGTGCTGCACCCGGCGTTCTAACATCACCCCCGCTTAAAAGCGCGCATGCAGAATTCATGCGGGCAAAAACAATGCTGCCGGCTACCGCCCGTCAGCTTACTTTCGTGCACGACAGCACAGGATCAGCATTAAAACCATTTTCTATCCCTTCGCTCGGGGTTTTTGTGCAGGCGCTTCACGTTAAACTATCTAAAAAGATGCTTCCAACGGAAGCAATAGTTAAACCCGGCAACTGGATTAACAATGAAGAAAGGCAGGAACGCATTGTTCGCGAAATGAGCAATCATGTACAGCATGTGCTGGCTATTTGTGAACGAACCAGGAATAAAGATTTCTGGGGGAAATTAAAGGGCGATGCCTCCGTACAGGAAAAGGCGAGAGAAGAAGAACGACAAAGATTCTGGAATGTATTGGGAAAGCTTCCAACGCCCTCCGGCCCGATGAATGTAAAAGCCCGGATATACCAGCAATCAGAAAAATGGACAAGCTACGAAGTGATGCTGAATGTATTTAGCCCTGATGTATATGCATGGGGCATTTTAGTGGTTCCAAAAGATATTAAACCAGGAGAGAAACGACCGGTGATAGTGTGCCAGCATGGGCTGGAGGGTCTTCCGTCTGACGTAGTGACAACAGATACTACTGCGAAAAATTATCACTATTATAAGGGTTTTGCAACAAAGCTGGCAGAAAAAGGATATATCACTTTTGCGCCGCATAATCCGTAC
>CAMPJQ010000560.1 GCA_946886925.1 uncultured Terrimonas sp. | reverse complement strand
ACAGATCGTATTGTGTCCATTTGAAATGCATGCTGATGAGGATATAACAATTTTCATTTGCCACAGTAACAGAATATTAAACGCTAACAGGCATACAAGCGTGTTACTGCGTATCATTGCAGTACAAAACAAGGTTTATGCAAATTAAAGCTGTAACAGTTTTTTGCGGATCCAAATCAGGCGCCAATGCGCAATACAAAAAAGATGCGGCACTACTTGGTAAACTGATAGCGGAGGCCGGCCTTAAACTAATATATGGAGGCGGCAACAAAGGTTTGATGTCTGCCGTGGCCAATGCTGCATTACAGAATGGAGGTTATGTAACCGGCGTTATGCCTCAAATACTTATAGAATGGGAGCAACAGCATGCCGGGTTAACAGAACTAATTATTACCGATGATATCCATCAGCGAAAAAAACTGATGTATGAATTGTGCGATGCGGCTATTGTATTGCCGGGTGGCTACGGTACTTTGGATGAGTTGTTTGAAATGCTTACCTGGAAGAATTTAAATATTCATAATAAAAAAATATTATTATTAAATACTGCCGGCTATTACATATACCTGGATGCACATATACAAAATATAGAAGCAGAAAGCTTTGCGTATGGAAAATCTAAAAATCATATTGTGTTTAGTGATACACCTGAAGCATTGATGAATAGCATAAACGGCTGTTAGGTCAACTACCGTCCCCAGTTCCTCTCTCCACGAAAAGGAAGTTAAAAGCTTGTTCGTAAGGGCACGACCAGGATTGATATTATTGGATCACCGAATTGCTGATGAAAGCAATTCTTTTGCTGTCCGGCGACCAGGAAGGCGTGTTGATGGTTCCCTGTCCGCCATAAACATATGCAATTACTTTGGCCGGTCCGCCTGCAACCGGCATTAGTCTTAGGTATACGTGTTTATAAAAAGGATGATCTTCCGCTTCCACTTCTTCTTTCAAAAAGGAAAGGAACGCGATCCATTTTCCATCGGGAGATATATGCGGGAACCAGTCGTGAAAAGTTCCGTCAGTAACAGGTTCCTGTTCCCTTCCATCTGCCTTCATACGCCATATCTGCATTGTGCCCGTACGTGCAGCGTTAAAATAAATATATTTTCCATCGGGTGTATATTCGGGGCCGTCATCCAATCCTTTAGCTGTGGTTAATCTTATTTCCTTGCCGCCTGAAGAAGGAACCGTATAAATATCGTATTCATTGTTTCGCTGACCGGTAAATATCAGCAATTTCCCATCGGGCGACCAGCCGTGCAGGTAAGAAGGACCCCGTGGCGTAATCTGTTTTGGGTTACCACCGGCTACGGGGACGGTATAAATAATGGAGCCGCCCAAATCCCTTACGCCGCTGCTTAGTCCAAGCATTTTGCCATCAAGGGAAAGCACATGATCGTTATTGTTATTTTTTACTTCGCCGGTGGGTAATAGGGAAGGCTTTCGCGTAGCAAGATCAAAATTATACATCAGCCCCTCACTGTTGTAAATTAAAGATTTACCGTCTGTTGTCCAGTTCGGCGCCTGCAGTGATTTGGGAGAAGTATGTACGATCTCTTTTGACCCGGTAGCGATATCCAGCAGTTCAATATGGCTTCCCAGGTAATCCCTGTAAGGAACCAGTCCTTCCCATGCGGGAATGCTAATACGCACATCGCTGAATACCCCTGTTTCCATAACATCGGCGTTATGCGATCCCACAAATAGTCCCAGGTAAATTTCTTCTCCCAGGTCAAGATTTTCCATTTGTGTTGTAATAAATGGTTCGCCATACTTTGCCGCACGCATGGTATACACATTGCCTTTTCTTTCCAACTGGATGATATTGGCGTGGGTAAGCGTTGAACGAATTTCTTCTGTGGCTGCTGCGACAGTTTTTCTGAATTGTAATGACGTTAGTCCGTCGCCATGTACTACGGCATTAACATGCGGCGCATTTCCCTCAAGGCTTTTCCGGGCCATCCACCCTATTTTGCGATGCGGCTCCACTCCTGTACCAACGAATTCTCCACGGGTGTATGCAATAAAATCACCCTTAATTTTTTTCCATACAAAATGAAACTCGTCGTGATCGCCCCATATATTATAACCGGCTCCTGAAATTATATACTGCCGTGTTGTTTGAATGTAGGTGGCTTCACCGGGCTTTACTACAGCGCCGATATCATTATGCCCGTCAAATATGCCGATTGCTGTTTGCGAAAACAGCGAACGGTTTACCAGCGTAAAGCTGTACATTAAAATCAGCAGGGAAAATCTTTTTAGCATGTTCACTTTTATTTAGATTCATTAATATAAGCTGTAATGCCGAAAAATTGTAACTTTTAGCAAAATAACCGGGTATGAAATGAGTACTGAGAAGTTGTATACCCCGGAGATAATTATTTAGCGGAACAAAGTCTGGTGAGGCTAAACACAAAATAAAAGACTCATCAATTCATTTGATCACCAAAAAAATAAGCAGATGAAAAATTTTCGTTTCGTTTTTCTGCTGAGTATTTTATTTTTATTGCAGTCTTTTCCGGGTCATGCTCAACCGCCCCCGGAGCATACAACCCTTGCTATCGGTGCAGTTGCGCCCGATTTTAAATTACCCGCTGTTGATGGTAAAACATATACACTTGCATCTTTCAGCAACAGTAAAATATTGGTGATCATCTTTACCTGTAATCATTGCCCTACCGCACAGGCCTACGAAGACCGTATTATAAAACTTACCACTGATTATTCAGACAAGAACGTTGCTGTTGTTGCTGTTATGCCTAATGATCCTAAATCCATTACGTTAAGCGAGCTGGACTATACAGACTTAAGCGATTCCTTTGAAGAGATGAAGATCCGTGCCAAAGAAAAGCAATTCAATTTTCCGTATTTATATGATGGCGATACACAGGCAACAGCAAAAGCTTACGGGCCTGCCGTTACACCACATGTTTTTATTTTTGACCAAACACGCAAACTCCGTTTCCAGGGAAGGATTGACGATGTGGAAAATCCTGCCAAAACGCCAAAGCATTTTGATACGCGGAATGCTATTGAAGCTTTACTTGCCAATAAAGAAGTTGCTACACCTACCACA
>CAMPJQ010000559.1 GCA_946886925.1 uncultured Terrimonas sp. | reverse complement strand
CACTTGTATTTTTTTTCTTCTTCGCTTACGTTATTTAGTTTCACGTTTTTAATCTTTGCCGACACTTTTTCCATATCAGCATTATCGGCAATCTGTACAAACGTCTGCGAGAAATTACTTCCCCAGGGTTCATTCATTTTTTTGGCCCATGGATTTTGAATCAGCCACAACTCCCAGGGCATCATGATTTTTATTTCCCTGAAAGTGGTATTATCCGGCAAATCTTTATATACCCCCGTGACCTTTACATCAAGAGTTCTGTCGAATTTTAATGTTTTATTTATTGGATCATCTTTTCCAAACAGGGCCTCCGCAGCAGATGCAGCCAGCAATATTGAATAAGGATCTTTTAACCCCGATCTTGTTCCGTGAATCATTTCCAACGACAACATTTCGGGTGCACCCGGTTCGAAAAATATTCCCACTTTCGAAATATGCTTGTCTCCCAGCGAAAGCAAATGACCACCGGTCCAGGATGCCTGCAAAACGTGTTTGAAATCGCTTCCGTACTTGTTTTTAATTTCAGGTCCCATCACTGCCGGGTTTGCTACTTGTGATTCTATTTTGCTGTTAAAACTGGCATGCTGCATCACCTGGGCAATGCGATCATAATTCTTATGGTATTTGTCAAACGAAAGTTCATCATATACCCATAAGCCAATCAGCATGGCTACGGCCATACCAACGGCAAGCCCACCGATATTAATAGCGCTGTATCCCTTGCTCTTAACTAAGTTGCGCCAGGCGATTTTGAAATAGTTTTTTATCATGGTAGTATTTTTATTCGGTTCTAAGACTCTTTACCGGGTTTGCTATCGCAGCTTTAATAGATTGAAAACTTATCGTAAACAAAGCGATGAATAATGCCAGAATACCTGCAACTGCAAATACCCACCAGCTAATGTTGATGCGGTAAGCAAAATTTTGCAACCATTTATTCATAAAATACCAGGCAACAGGCGAAGACAGCATAATGGCCAGCAAAACAAGTTTTAAAAAATCGGAAGAAAATAAACGAACTATAGAGGCAACGGAAGCGCCCAGCACTTTACGTATCCCAATTTCTTTTGTGCGTTGATTCACTGCATATACAATTAATCCGAAAACACCAAGAGCAGCCAATATCATAGTAAGTGAACTGAAAAAAGTAAACAATTGCCTTAACTTACTTTCCGATTCATATTGCTTGGCAAGCATATCATCCACCCAATTTGTATCCAGCAATTTTGCGGGATAAAACTGCCGCCATAATTTTCGTAAAGCTCTCATCACCTGCTGTTCCGAGCCAGGTTTCACTCTTATCAGCATTCCGCCATACTGTGGCGATTGTTCGGCGGTAATAATAGTAGGCCCTAATAATTCTTTGAATGATTGTGTATGAAAATCCTGCACGACACCGACTGGTGTTGTTTTTACGCTGGCTACCGGTTCATTCAATTTATTAATCTGAAGAATTTTGGCAGTGGTTGCAGTCACCATGCAGGGTTGCACTTCAGAAAGTTCATTGTATTTTTTTCTGTCATGTTCCCGCAAGCTGTCCTGGTTAATAGCATCCGTACCGTACTTACTGTTTAGCAAGCGTCCGCTGTTTATCCGGAAGCCCATCGTTGCAGCAAGGTCGAGGTCGCCGGAGATATACCAAACATTTATCTTAGTTCCTGGTTTACCGGGATGATCAATTTCTCTGGACATGTACCCTGCACCGCCTGAAGGCAGCCATGAGGATATGCTTGCATTTTCTACCCCCGCTGTTTTCAGCAATTCGTTTTTAAAAGCTCCACCTTTGCCGTCCCAGGAAACATGGCCAATAGTTAAAAGATTGTTTTTATTAAAACCCACATCTGTTTTTTCCATATACTTCAACTGCTGCTGCACAACGATCATAGCTACCAGCACGGCGATTGAAATAGAAAACTGCAATACCACAAGACTTTTTCTTAACCAGCTTTGGCCGTTGGCAGTATTGGAAACCAGGTTACCTTTTAAAGCGTTGGTGGGTTTGAAACCTGACATAAGCCAGGCAGGATATATGCCGGTAAATAAACTGACGATAAATATGGCGCCGCATGCCAAAGCAAACAAGGATATACTTGATAAAAAAGTTTTTACTAACGGATGACCGATATAAGTCTCCACCGGCGGTAAAGAAATTTGATATAATAATATGGCCAGTAAGGAAGACAATGCAAAAAACAAGATAGCTTCCGTAAGAAACTGTAAAATAATTTTCCGTCTTGATGCGCCTAATATTTTAAGAACACCAGTTTCCCTAAGGCGGGTAACCGCCCTGGCAGTACCCAGGTTAATAAAGTTTACACAAGCAATTATCAATAACAACAATGCGACACCTGAAAAAATATAAATATTCTGCATGCTGCCTTTCGCCTTTTGGTATTGTGCAAAATCCGAATGCAGGTAAATATCTTTGATCGGTTGAAACTCGAACTGCATAGCTTCACCCTTCGTAACAAACCCTTTGTACCACTGGTTTACTTTATCCGTAAACAACTTCATATCGGTACCGGGTTTCATAAGAATATAGTTCTGTGAAAAAGTTCCGGATTGTTCCTTGCTTAATTCTTCAACCCTTCTTTTTTTTACTCTTATAATATCGGCTCGCAGATGTGTGTTCCCGGGAATATCTTTTATAACACCCGTAATAAGATAGGCATTTGGTTTTTCCTCGTAAGTGGGAAGATCATAAATAATTTGACCAACAGGATTTTGTTTGGGAAAATATTTAGCGGCAAAACTTTCGGTAATAACCAGGTTAGAGCTTCCTTCCACATATTGCCTGGGGTTGCCTGCCAATATTTTCAAATCAAGCATTTTCCAAAAAGAAGTATCCGCACGAAGTGTCTGTACTTCTATCCCGTTTTCGTCGGTTTCATTCAGCTTCAGCCGGAGAGGATACAGCGCTAATTCCGAATAGGTTTCAACTTCTGGATATTTTTTTTCCAATTCCGGCAGAAGTGCCGCCCAGGATGATACGGAACGGTTATACAATCCATCGCCCATTTTATTAACAGTAATGATCCGGTACAAATCATTAGTGTGGCTCCATTGCCGGTCATAAGAAAGAT
>CAMPJQ010000558.1 GCA_946886925.1 uncultured Terrimonas sp. | reverse complement strand
TGCACTTCCTCCCATCCGAGGCTCATCACCTCCGATAAAAAAAGTTCCGTTAGCCGGTGCTTGCGTAAAATATACAGTGCCTGCTTCTTTCCTTTTTCGGTGAGCTCTATGGCTTTGTATTTTTCATACCTGATGAATTTTTTTTCGGCCAGCTTTTTTACCATGCTGTTTACCGTAGGCATTTTAATATTCAGACTTTCCGCAATGTTCTTAACCGATATTTCCTGGTTTTCACCGGCAAGCCGGTAAAGCGTCTTCAGGTAATTTTCTTCCGTAAGTGAAACCATCTGGTAAAGGTAAAAGATTCTGTTGTTTACCCACATGGCAAAAAGGGATAAACCCGTAAGCATTGTTCATTGCCTGGCATTCCGCAACCGGTATACTATGTTTAAAAAGTGCAGTTAAAAAATAAATGCGTGAAATAATTTTGTTAGATCAATCTAACTTATTATTTTTGATCAACTTCATTTATTGTTTATGGTGAAAAGTATGCTTACGGTTTTAGGATTTCTTTACTGCATGTTGCTTTTTGGCCAGCAAGAGTGGATATTAAAAGGAAGAGTGATGGCGGCAGGTAAACCGGTAAACGGTGCAACGGTAAGTGTACTGCAAACCGGGCTGGGCGCAGTTACCGATACGGCAGGTTATTTTAATATAGCTGTGCCTCAAAAAGAGATATTTATTCTAAAAATATCGGCTGTAGGTTATACAACCGCTACGCAACAGATTAAAATGCACACTACTGCAGATTCCCTTCATACCATTGAATTACAAACCGTTACAGCCGACTTGTCGGAGATTGTGGTAACCGGCACCATGAAAGAAGTAAGCCGTATGCAAAGCCCTGTGCCGGTGGAAGTGATTACACCCAAACTTTTTCAAAAAAACCCAACCCCCAGCTTGTTTGAAGCCATTGGTATGGTTAACGGGGTGAAGCCGCAACTGAACTGTAATGTTTGTAATACGGGCGATATACATATCAATGGCATGGAAGGGCCATACACTATGATTTTAATTGATGGTATGCCCATTGTAAGCGCTTTGTCAACGGTGTATGGTTTAAATGGCATCCCCAACAGCATTGTTGAACGAATTGAAGTGGTGAAAGGACCCGGCTCTTCTTTATATGGTTCCGAAGCCATGGGCGGCATTATCAATGTAATTACCAAAAACCCACTTAAAGCACCTATCGTAAGTGCCGATGTATTTGCCACTTCATGGCGCGAATACAGCGCCGATGCTTCAGCTAAATTTAAAATGGGTAAAGTTACCGGCTTGCTCGGCGTCAACTATTTCAACTACCAGCACCCGGTAGATAAAAACAAAGACGGATTTACGGATCTCACCCTGCAGGATCGCATATCTGTATTTAATAAATGGAATGTGGAAAGAAAAGACAATCGTGTGGCAAGCCTTGCCTTGAGATATGTGCGGGAAAACCGGTGGGGCGGACAAATGGACTGGAACAAAAACTGGCGGGGCAGCGACAGTATTTATGGTGAAAGCATATACACCAAACGGTGGGAGCTCATAGGCATGTACCAGTTGCCCGTAAAGGAAAAAATAATAACACAGCTCTCTTACAACCGGCACCAGCAAAATTCGTGGTACGGTGTTATTCCTTATATGGCCGAACAGCAGGTGCTGTTTGCGCAAATGTTCTGGGACAAACAGTGGGGGAGCAGGCATAATTTTTTACTGGGAGGTTCGTACCGGTATACTTTTTATGATGACAATACGCCCGCTACCGCATCGGCCGATGGCTCAAAGAATGCTGCCGCACATACACCACTGCCCGGTATTTTTGTGCAGGACGAGTGGATGATGAGTGAAAAGAGCACTTTGCTGGCAGGCTACCGTTACGATTACAATGAGCATCACGGCAACGTGCACTCGCCACGGATAGCCTATAAGTTTTCACCCAACACCAACAATACCCTCAGAGCCAGCTTCGGCACGGGTTACCGCGTGGTTAATTTATTTACGGAAGATCATGCGGCTTTAACCGGCGCGAGGCAGGTAATAATATCTGAGGCGCTCAACCCCGAAAGATCCTATAATGCTAACCTGAACTATGTATTAAAAATACCGATGAACAATGCATTTGTGGGGTTAGATGTAACCGGTTTTTATTCTTATTTCACCAATAAGATCGTAGGCGATTTTGATACGGATCCGGGCAAAATCATTTATGATAACCTTAAAGGGCACGCGGTATCGCGTGGCGTGGCGCTGAACGCTGATATTAATTTTACATTTCCCTTAAAAATATTAGCCGGGATAACCTATATGAATGTGTATTCAATAGAAGAGCGCCTGAACATGCCGCGTAAAAATATCCAGCTCAATGCACCGGAATGGTCGGGCAATTTTGTTGTAAGCTATGCATTGCCTTACCGGTTCAGTATTGATTTTACAGGCAAATGGGATGGACCGATGCGGCTGCCCGTTTTGCCCAATGACTACCGGCCGGAATATTCGCCCTGGTTTTGCATAGCCAACCTTCAGCTTTCTAAAAAATTCAGCTATGGAATGGAAATATACGGGGGAGTAAAAAATCTTTTTAATTTTTTGCCTGATGATCCCATCATGCGCCCCTTTGATCCATTTAACAAATATGTAAACGACCCCGTAACCAACCCCAATGGCTATACGTTTGATCCCTCTTACAATTACGCCCCGTTGCAAGGCATAAGAGGTTTCCTGGGAATACGGTATAATTTGTTTAGGTGAGTTACAGGTTTCAGGTTTCAGGTTTCAGGTTTCAGGGTGTGCGTTTAAAGTATGGGCTTACCACTATCTATTTATTACTTACCACTTACTACTTATTACTCAATCCCCAACTTCCAGCTCCCTCTGTACTTTCGTTTTACAAACTGGTTCGCTGGTTCAAAATTGGTGATGCGCATGTTTTCGCCATCCCAGAGCAGTTGTTTTCTGCCGTTAAATTTCCGGTTGCCTTTGGCATCCGTTTCAAAATGATTATAGCTATGCACCGCAAGATTACCCATGAGCACGGTTTCTGTTAGCGGACCCGATTTATCAAAAGAAGAACTTGTATAAGCGCCAAATCCCTGTTTGCAGG
>CAMPJQ010000557.1 GCA_946886925.1 uncultured Terrimonas sp. | reverse complement strand
CTGGATGTGGAACCTTATTATGGAAGCGGGTTACTGCAAAAACACAGCAATTTTATTGTTCCTGACCTGCCATGTCAACCCTGCTCTAATTTTGGAACAAAAAATTGTCCCAAAAAACATTTTAAATGCATGCATTTGCAGGATATAGCTAAAATGGTTGAGAAAGTAAAGGAAAAAATCTGAAAGTAGTAATTACAAAATTATTTTTATTACCCCCAAATAATCCAGCAACAACATACCGAAGAATGCAAGGATGAAAAATACCAATGCTATTTCCCCCCATCTTTTCTCACCCGACTTCATTGGAGATTTAAAAAGAATGCCGGCGGTTACCTGGATGAGCACACCCAAAGAAAAAACAGATAACCCCAGAAAAAGGAACTGGTCGAATGTAAATATTGCAACAAATAAGCCGGCAAGCATGAGCAAACTGCCGGTAACTTTCAAAGGTGAATTAAGATATTTTGTCATGGTCAAGGGATACAGGATGAAAAAACTGAATAGTCAAAATTATTCAATCCCTTCCATACAATCAATGGCACAACTACGTGATTTGCAGAAAATTATCATAAATCAACAGACCAAAATCCTAAGTTGAACAAGGTCATACTGCTACTATAAACGGATGAGGAGATATAAATCCATTATTTGGCATATTCACCCGTCCAGGCTCCCTCCTTATTGAACAGGTTCACGCCGCTGTCCGAATCGGTGCAGGCAAACATACCCGTCCATTCATCATTCAAATCAAAACAATTGTAGGTTTTATTGTCTGTTTGAACCAGGTAACCCGTCCACTTTCCTTTCAGATCAAAACACAACATCACCAATTGATCTCCCCACACATAATAACCTGTATGATTGCCTTCTTTATCGAACAAATAATATCCTACCCAGTTGCCATTCATCAGTGGATTTAAACTTAATGATCTAAGGGGATTCAGTATTTCGTTGTAGTGTGGATTAACCTTTGTATTTAGCTTTGGATTGATCAGCGCATTACTCGTTGGATTGATGGCAGCATTGGAATAAGGATTCAGGTGCCAGTTAAACATCGGATTGATCTTCAAATTTTTTTCGGGGCTGATGCGCTCATTGGAAAACGGAGATAAGGTTTTATTAAGTTGGGGATTCCTGTTAAATGGAACCTGTGTATAAACGGATAAGGATAGGGTAACGAATGTAAAAAGTAAAATCAGCTTCATACGCATTGATTTAAGTTGGCCAGACACACTAAGGATACAGAATTATAGCTAATAGTTGCAACAGGTATTGGAAAACTTAAATATAGCCAGAAATGCGATTTTAAAAAAATGCTATTACGGATAGAATAGTTTAGATTTCAATGGATGAACGTTACATTATTAAGAAAGTCTCCCGTGTTTGTTCCGGTTTGAGTACAACCAGTGCTCCGTCAACATGAAAAGTGAGAGTGAACCTTCCACGTTTGTCTTTTCACTTTTCGCGATAGCATACAAACAAAAATTGCCTGACTTAGCACTTACGGGAGACTTTAGAAATTAAAATACAGGTATTTTTATAACGTATTTAAAACATTATTCATATTTCGCACCGCATCGGCCGATTTGCTGAACAGCGCTTTTTCTTCCTCATTCAAATTGAAATCAACAATTTTTTCCCAGCCATTTTTTCCAATAATTACAGGAACGCCAAGGCAAATATCTTTTTGACCATATTCTCACTCAAGATACACCGAACAGGGAATCAGCCGCTTTTCGTCCTTTACTATAGATTTAACAAGATCAGCTCCGGCCGCGCCCGGGGCATACCAGGCCGAAGTGCCCAACAGTTTTGTGAGCGTTGCTCCGCCCACCATTGTATCTGCGGCAACCTTTTTTAATGTTTCGGTATTGGCATATGCACTTACAGGTGTACCCTGGTAAGTAGCCAGGCGGGTCAGGGGAATCATAGTGGTATCTCCGTGTCCGCCAATTACAATACCCTGTAAGTCATTGGGAGAAACAGATAAAGCCTGGCTCAGGTAATATTTAAACCTGGCACTGTCTAATATTCCCCCCAAACCTATGATCCGGTTCTTGGGCAAACCACTCGATGTTAAAGCCAGGTATGTCATCGTATCCATAGGGTTGCTTATGATAATAAAAACGGCATCGGGTGAGTGCTGAAGAATATTTTGTGTAACTCCTTTTACAATTCCGGCATTAATGCCAATCAATTCTTCTCGCGTCATGCCTGGTTTACGTGGAATACCAGAAGTGATCACCACCACGTCGCTTCCTTTGGTTTTTGCATAATCATTGGTGCTTCCAATAATTTTAGTATCAAATTTTAATAAGTTAGCGGTCTGCATCATATCAATCGTCTTGCCTTCAGCCAGGCCTTCTTTAATATCCAGCAAAACCAGTTCTTCACAAAGCGCTGCACGGGCAATATTATCGGCACAGGTTGCGCCTACTGCTCCGGCGCCTACAACAGTTACTTTCATTAGTCAATGTATTTAATAAATGAAGAATATTATCCGGCAAAATAAAGGTATTTGTTCGAATGTTAAATTTTGAAAACTCAAAATTTACATAGAGAAGGATGCTTTGATTAAAGATATTGCATCAGATCTTCCCATTTAGGAGCACCTTCAAAAGTCTTAAGCAGTTTGTATTTTTTATCGTAGATGGCCAAAAAAGGCAGGTAATGTATTTTGAAATAGTTACCGAAGAAGAACTTAGTATCGCGGCCAACAGTAATGTTTTTAAACTCCCGCAGTCCAAAATCATTATAAAACTCCAGCATTTTATCAAATGGCAGGGTAGTTATCATTACAATCTGGGTATTGCCGAATTGTTTAATATTCTTTTTTATTAATTCTGTTTCATGTTTGCAATGCTCGCAATCGGGGCTAAACAACATGATTATTGTTTTCTTTCTTTTAGGCAAATCATTTTTGGTATACCATGTGGTACTGTCGGTGAGCAAAACCGAAAATTGGGGTAAAGGATATTGAGTATACAAAGGCTTCGCTTTTGAGGTATCGTTTTGCGCAATACCAGGATTGCTCCAAAGACATATTACAACCAGGAAAGACCAGTATCGCATTTTATTCAATTTTCAT
>CAMPJQ010000556.1 GCA_946886925.1 uncultured Terrimonas sp. | reverse complement strand
GAATATAATACATATATTTGCGCGGAAATTTTGGCAGACAAATTAGAATGGTTACCTGATATTACGAATGGTATTGATATAGAAGTGAACAACATACCTTTAAAAATTTTAGTGACCAAAAAAGTATAAAAGCATGGCTACCAATAAAAAAGCAGCAAAAAAAGCAGCAGCCCCTAAAGGAAAACCTGCTAAGGCGGCACCCAAAAAAGCGGTGAAATCTGCAAAACCCGCACCCAAAAAGGTTGCAACGCCTTCTAAACAGACTAAGTCTGCCAAAACGGTGGCTCACAAACCTGTTTCAAAAAAGGCAGCAAAAAAGGTTGAAACCAAAAAAACTGCACATCCAAAAACAGCAACGAAGCATGTTACTCCCGTAAAAAAGGTTGCGCACACCGTTAGTCACGAGCCAGCTAAGAAGGCAGCTAAGGAAGTACCGGCTGCTCCAATAAAACAATCACCTTCAAAATTTGAACAAATAAAAAAGGCAGCTAAAGATCAGTCAAAAGCGGAAAAAACAAAGTCAACAAAGCCTGTTGTTATTCCCAAATTAAGTACCAACCACGCAAGAAAATACGAGCCAGAGTTCACCCAGTCTGTGCTCGACCGTCCGGTAGCTCAGCAAAGCGGTCCGACTATGAAGTATAGTGACACTGAGCTGGTTGAATTTAGAGAACTGATATTGCGGAAATTAGAAGCTGCAAAAAAAGAACTCAATTATCTTCAGGGGCTTATTACCCGTAAAGATGATATGGGAGGAGATGAAAGCGAAAACCGATATATGACAATGGAAGATGGCAGCATTAGCATGGAAAGGGAACAATTGAGCCAGATGGCAAGCCGCCAGATTCAATACATTGATCATTTGGAAAAGGCCATGATGCGTATTGAAAACAAAACATATGGTATTTGCAGGGTTACCGGTAAGCTCATAGATAAAGCAAGATTACGTGCAGTTCCTCATGCTACGTTAAGCATGGAAGCCAAAATGGGATACGCTAAAAACCCCAATATTCAATAATTGTTTGCCCAAACTATTTTAAAGCCGGATGCCCGTTGAAAAAGCATCCGGTTTTTTTATATGATCATCGCCCGAATTCATTTCGCAGAAGTCCTGTTAAATAAAAACGCATATGCAATCAAAACTATTTCTTCTAATGCTAATTACAGCCATCACAGGCTCTATTCTTCCCATGCAGGCGGCAATAAATGCCAAATTAGGTAAAGTATCGGGAGGTCCGGTAATTGCAGCCTTTATATCCTTTTTAGTAGGGACTGCTTTTTTAGCCGTTTACCTGCTGATTAGCCGTAGGCACAGCTTCCAGTGGAATGGAATTCAATCGGCGCCACTATGGTTGTTTGCGGGAGGGTTGATCGGCGCTTTTTATGTAGCGGCTATTACTTTTATTGTGCCTACCCTTGGAACCGCCCTCACCTTTGCTCTTATTATAGCAGGACAGTTGCTGGCTGCTATGGTTATTGACCATTATGGATGGCTGGGCATGAGTGTACATGAAATAACCGCAGGAAGAATAGCAGGCGCTGTTTTATTGATCGCAGGTGTAATATTGATCCAAAAATATTAGGAGCTGTGCCGCCCGGGTTTTATAGCTTTTTCTTACTTATTTTATTTTTGAGAAACACCCTGGCTTCATGTATGCCGTCACTGTCGCCAAATGCATCTTTAGGCAATAAAAAGAAGCTGCGGGGATTAAAATAAAGATGAAAAAAATTTGGCGTTTCTATCATCTCGCTGAATTCTCTCCATGCCCAGCTTTTACTTCCCTTAGGATTTTCAATAAAAAAATGATTCTCTTCCAGCGAAACCTGAAAGCTGTCCTGGAATGTAACAGATTTTTTGTAAATGGCTGAAGGTAACCATCGCCAGAATGCAAGCATCAGCACTACCCATAAAATAAAGCTGATGAGGAAAGCGAGCGGCGTTACTTTTTTATAATAGAACAAAATGGCAGCCACCGAGGTAAAAACATTTACCAGTATGATCATGAGTTTAATTTCCCTTTTGCTGATAAAATGATAGCGTAGCGCTTGTAATACCTGGGCTTTTTTATATGTTACCGTTACCTGCATAAGCCATGAAGATAAAAAAAGAAAAGTTTAAATTCCTGCATTATATAAATTAGGGAATTTAAACTTTTACTGCGCTGGTAACCGGAACCGGTAAAGTTTTTTGGAACTTTAAGCAGCGCCATGCAGCATTTTATTTTCCGGAAAACGTACAGCCTGAGCCTATGCGTTTTCCCTTCACATCATCTGATATCACGGCATTTTTTGTACCCACCATTTGCAGCCTGGTAAGGTGTTATAGATTGGGCACAGGAAGAAAGAAAAAGAACAAAAAGTAATGCAGCGATTAATCTTATCATTTTTAAAAGTTTAGACTGTAAAGAAAGTACCAGGCATTCATAAAAAGAATTATATAGACCGTAATTCTACGAGATTACACTTATTGACTGTTCAAACGCAAAAAACGATAAAAAATGTTTATTGAACGTAAACAACTGCATAACAACCCACTATAAAAGCAATAGTTGGAGTCTGGAAGCGCCTTGTTTTCAAACTAAATTATTGATTTTCAATATCAGGTGAGGCTAAAAAATGCATCCGGGAAAAGAGCGGGTCCCTAAGATATGTTACCCGGCCTCCCCCCGGCATAATACCGTGGCCTGTTGTACAATTTTTTTGTACAACAGGCTTATACCTTTACAAGATAGAGACGCCCCCGTAGGGGAAATACGTATTAATTTCTTATTTTGAAATCAGAATGAGAGCCCTGCACCTTATAATTGTATTTGGTTTATGTTCACTGCATGCTATTGCCCAAAACCTGCCCGTAGAAGACTGGGTAAATCGTTTAAAGGACGAGGGTAGAACACAGGCTATTCAACATTATTCCGTTTACTACGATCTTGCCGGTAAGTTCGACTCTGCTTCAAGAGTGAGAGCTGCTATTGAAATAAATGCGGCGTGTGCCAAAGGAAACGAACGCTTAAAGCTGTTGGGCAGGTCGGTAAAAGCAAAGCTGTTTTTCTATTATCTTAAAGGCGGCGATTCGCTGTATGCCTCACAAATG
>CAMPJQ010000555.1 GCA_946886925.1 uncultured Terrimonas sp. | reverse complement strand
GCATGAATTGGGCGCTTATACTCCCGGGTTGTTCAGGATAAAAGGCGAAGATGACAGGTTTTTCTGGATCCGCGGATTTGATACTATGCAGGACAGAAGCCGGTTCCTGCCAGCTTTTTATGGGGGTGAGGTTTGGAAAGAATTTGGCCCTGCCGCCAATGATATGATGCTGGAATGGCATAATGTCTATTTGATAAAACCATTAACGATTAATAACAATCTATTTCATGGCGATAAAAACATTTTTGTAATTGATTATTACAGGGCGAAGGATAAACAACTTAAGGAATTAATTTATCTGTTCAATACAGAATATATTCCTCTTTTCAATAAATGGAATATAAATGCGTCGCTTTGGGTTAGTGAAATGGAAGAAAATGATTTCCCCAGGCTGCCTGTTTACCAGGACGAGAATTTGCTTGTAGTTATAACAAGCTGCGACACTGAATTGGAATATGAATCAATTCTTGATAAATTTCAAACTTCTGATAAAGAATCAATGATTCGCTTGAATGAATTGTTACAAGATAAAACTAGTTTGGTTCTGTATCCTACGAGCAATTGAATATTGAACATTGAGCATTGAACATTTTCTTTCTATCAATTTTATCATTCAATAAAAAAGCCATCCGGCTTGCGAATGGCTCCCCCGCACTTGCGGGGCAGATTATTTTTTGGAGAAAGCCCGGTTACGCGATAATAACCGAAGGCGTCCATGATTTATCTGTTGATTGCATGAATACCTCCTTTTTATTTGATGAAGAATGAAATTACTAAAAGCTTAGAATAAGACAAACTAATCGGGGCTTTTTTTAACAATACAACGAGTCCCCTACAGGGTGTTTACTTTCCTGGATATTTTTTGCAGATCCTGTGCTGTTTTGTATACAAAATAAAATTGATCCGTAATGGATTTGAAAGTAGAAAGATAGCGTTTGCTATCTGTTTCTAATTGCCCCTGTTGCAATTCCTGCTGGCGGGTTTGCATCAATGCATTGATCTTTTTATCAAGCAAGGCCTGCGGATTGTCCGGTGATTTTTGCGGTGCATTAAAATCTGGGTTGGCTAATAATTTACCTGCTGTGGTTAGTTCAGCTATACTTGCTTTTATCAAAGGCTGATAATCTTCTGTAATATATTCCGGCTTTAAAGAGTCTGCATAATAACTAAGCGTAGCCAGGTGCGATACCAGCATATGTGATGAGACTACAAAGCGATGGAATTCCTTGGAATCCCTTCGTTTGCTTTTTGGTTCGGATAGCATACGGGTAAATGCATCGGAAACGTTGGCCAGCGATACCCAGGCATGTTTTCTTTTTTCGGCGGATAATTGTTTGTTGTAAGGCTGCCCGGTAAATACATGCGCTACGCTTTCAAAATAATCCACAATATCCTTTATCACCTGTTGCATCAGCTCCCCTATCTGCTGGCGTTCCCAGATTGGTGGTAATAAAAAAGAAGCCAGGAAACCAACTATGCATCCTAATGCGGTATCTATTATTCTTTCTTCTACTACCTGGTTGAAATCATTAGGTTCCAGTAAATGAAACATAAACAACAGGTACAATGTGATCATTACTACACTCACAAAATATTTCCACCGCATAAAACTATAAGCGCCAATCATACAAATAGCCAGCAATACAAGAATAGCCGTATTGTTTTTTACAAAATATAAAATACCCCAGCCGATGGCGACACCCATCAATGTGCCTGTCAGGCGTTCAATATTTCTTTGTTTGCTCAGGCTATAACCGGGCTTTATAATAACGATAACAGTAAGTAATATCCAATAGCCGTGACCAAAAGGCAATAAACGACCGATCAGGTAAGCCGCCACTGCAGCAATACTGATGCGCAAAGAATGCCTGAAAATATTTGACTGCAACGA
Source organism: uncultured Terrimonas sp. (assembly GCA_946886925.1). The sequence goes on along the minus strand of CAMPJQ010000555.1, from coordinate 1,204 downwards.
AAAATTTGACAGGAACTGTTGCGGATCTATGGTTTGCCGGGTTACGTACTTAGATGGATCAGGTGTATTTACTTTTATGTTTCGCAGTTTACGATCATAGGATGTGTAGTGGTGCAGTGTCCTTATCCTGGCTGCAATATCATCAATGCTATCCAGTATATGGCGCAGGCTGATAAATCCCTCAAGGTTAGAAGGGTTCAATATTTCCAAACGCAATCGTTGCAGATGTTCTCTTTCTTCGAGCAGGTCTTTGTCTATCCGCTGATCATAATCCGATGCCCTGCCACTACTCAATGAAATAGCGATTTCATCCAGTTCATTGGCCAGGGTCAAAATAATCTTCCTGTATTCAGTAAGAATATTGGTATCGTCGAAATAAACATGCAATTTTTTATAATCCAGATGTGAAGCCATTGTCCTTTCCAGCAGATCTGATACATCAAGAAAAGCCATCATCAGGATACGACTGGTATAAGTGGACTCCTTTACAACGCTCCGAGTTTTAAATAAGAGCTCTGCTATCAGTTCCTGTTTTTGCTGTACATCTGACTGCGATTGCATCAGGTTTTCATAACACTTATCAATGTTAACATCTGTTGCATAAAACTCTGCTCTTGCCCGCAGGTATTTTGCAGCAGCCAGCACATACTCTCCCATCACCTGCTGTATTAGTTTATAGGGCCTTATACTATACAGCAATAAACTCAGCAATGTGTACCAGATGCCGCCTGCAAATATGTAAAAGGCGAAGTAAACCACCTGCCAGCCTACCAGGCCTTCATGCGTCATCATCACCATTACCAGCAACGCCGCGATGCCGATAGCAGTAACCCTGGCGCCATATACACCGATCATGGAAAAGAAAAAGCAAAGCAGCGGCAACAGTATCATGAATAACCAGGTTTGCTGCAATGAAAAACCAACCAGTAAAGCGACAATGAAAATGATGCCGCAACAGGCAAATAAACCATTGCGCCGGTGATGTATAGGTCCGGGATTATCTGTAATACTTGCACACACGGCCCCTAATGACAAAAAAATACCTGCCTGCAATTGGTCAAAATATCCCATTATTAGTGAAGGCAATAAGACACCGGCAGTAATGCGTACACCATCTGCTAAGTAATGACTATTGATGAACCGGCGGTATTCTTTTATATAATCCATCCTGGGTGTAAATATACTGATACAGAAAGTTTTACCA
>CAMPJQ010000554.1 GCA_946886925.1 uncultured Terrimonas sp. | reverse complement strand
GACCTCTCAAAAATAAGTACGCACTTAAAAGAGATAGATAAGGTTGTTGAAGACCTCGTTAACTATTATTCAGGAAAGGGAGCCAGGATCATGCTCTTATCGGAATATGGTATAACGCCGGTTAATCAACCCATTCATATCAACCGTGTACTGCGCCAAAATGGAATGCTGGGCATAAGAGTAGAACGAGGGCTGGAGCTTTTAGATGCAGGCGCATCCAGAGCCTTTGCTGTAGCGGATCATCAGGTTGCGCATCTTTATATTAATGATCCTTCGGTAACTGCGCAGGTAAAAGAAATCGTTTCCGGCTTACCGGGTGTGGCGCTTGTGCTGGACCGCCAAGCACAGAAGAAATATCATATTGATCATGAACGGTCGGGAGATATCGTATTAATGGCGGATGAAAAAAGCTGGTTCACTTACTATTTCTGGCTCGATGATGCTGTGGCGCCTGATTATGCAAGAGCAGTGGACATACATAAAAAGCCTGGTTACGACCCTGTGGAATTATTTATGACATCAAAAGCGCGGGCAGGGTATAAACTACTGCGTAAAAAAGCAGGGTTCAGGTACGTGATGGATGTAATTCCTTTAAACGCCACATTGGTAAAAGGCTCACATGGCAGTGTGCACGCGGATCAATCTTTTCATCCTGTATTGATCACAGATGAACCTGTTGGAAAAACAGAACTGGTGGCAACTGATGTGTACGATGTGATCTGGAAGCAGCTCGTGGGGGAGGTGTGAGCTAACAGCCGTGAGCTCTGAGCTTTGAGCTTTCGGCCGTCAGCTATGATTACGGGTTACAGGTTGCAGGGTGTCCATGTGTATGACGGCTGTTCCGCATTTTCTACAGCGGTCTGACCCTCCCTGCATCGGGTGCCGACCGCTGTGCCGTCTTTATTGATCATTGCCCGTTACTTCAAAACCAAATGTGCTGCTGCCTGCTTTGCCATCGGCACTTATTCCTTCGATTACGCCTATATATTTTCCTTTTACATCACCTGTGTAAAACGTTAAGGCTGTTAGTCCATCCTTATTCGTTACCACATCAGGAGCCCAGTATAAAAGATTCCTGAAATCGGGGAGGCGGCTGGCTGCCTGCGCTTCGGTTTCATATAGTGGTGAATAAAATTCCCTTTGCCATTGCATTCCTTCATAATCAAGAATTACGGCACGGTCATCCATTTCAAATTCCTGCAGGTTGCCTTTATATGTAGTAAAATTAAGGATGCCGTCCACCACCATCGGTCCGTAATAATATCTTCTTTTTACCAGTTCCAGTTTTCTGATTTTTAATGGATCATAGCTCATAATGTCATCCATATCAAGCACCGGCACGCCATCTAATAAAACGAGGGGATTGTCCTTAAACAACCGGTCATTCACCACGTCAATTACATTTAAATGGAACTTTCCCTTAGCTCTTCCTACCAGTACGCCTGATACATATTCGCGCAATACCTCTTCCATGGTAGTAAAACGCGTATAATCGTCGAGTAAATATTTTTCATCGGGCTTACCATAAAAAGCGATACTGTCTGTTTGGGGCAGGTTGTATATTTTTAACTGATTCGTTAAAAATTTCCGCTGCACCTGTGCATTGATGCTATTTTGCTCAATCGCATTTTTGAGCTCACCCGAAAGCTGCAAGACAGCTAATGGCTCTGCTGAAAACTGATCCTGGAAGGGAGTATTGATCTCAATAGTATAGCTGCTTACTGAAAATCCTTCCGGTTGCAGAATAACTTCACCCGGTCCATATACTTCGCGGGTATAAAACCGGATATTTCCGTTTGCATCCGACCTGGAGGCATAGAATTGTGTATGGTCGCCTGGTACAGATAAGTATATTAATACATCAGCTAAAGGTTTACGTGTGGCCGAATCCGTTATTTTGCCGGTTATGATATGACCGGTATATTCAGGAAGGAATTTGTAAGAAGGCAGCCTGCTTTGTTGTATGGCCGCCCACGCAAATCTTCGCCATCCATGTGTAAGCATCAGGTTGTCCATTGCTTCCCCTGTACTGTCGCTTCCGCTGAAATACCAGGATGGGGATTCAACCGCTCCTTTTAAATCGGCGCTTAGCCACAGGTAACTGAAAATATCAGATGGTTCACGGGTTTGAAGCGAATCTACCCTGTACACGGCAAGTGACATGCTTGCCGGTATGGATTCATTGTCGATATCAGCGCTGTTTACATCAACGCTTACTTTTTTTCTCATCCCATACCCCGCCTCATTGGTTTTTGCATCAATAACCAACCGGTTCAATGGGTTTTTAAAGTATAATCTTTCGCATACCGGTTGCCGCAGGTTAGTGAATACTGTGAAATGGGAAATACCATCTCCCAGTATATCTTCAGCGATGGTAAAATGCGCATTGCCGTTTTGTATTGTTTTGGTTTGTACGTTTTTTACCGAACCTCTTGTGTGAACAAAAAGATTTACCACCGATTCAGTGTTTCCTGTATTGCGTGAATGTACAATTACTTCAACCTGCCCATGTCCTGCCTTGCGGAGTTTCATAGTATAGCCGTCTTCCATTGCAGCCGGCAAGTCTTTTACTATTGTACTGCCTGAAGGAGTGGTAATATAAGCTTTATAAAGGTGTGTGTCCGGGGGAGTAAAATTAAAATAACCAATGCCGAACCGTGAAGGATTGAATACCGCAATGGTATCGCGGTTTTCGTTTAGCACTATACCAGTAAATGCCTGTACCCCTTTCCCGTTTTTATGTGTCATGCGAAAGGCGACCTTACTTTCCACGTCTCTTACAAGATTGCCACCTTCCGGGAAAAATTGTATGTCGTATTGTGTTGCAGTATCGGCAACAATCAGCCCGGCGGTTGACTGTGCATTTACCACGGTGAAAGCTTTTTCAAAATAAAATGCAGCATCAGCATTCTTCATCCAGTTTGTATAACTCCGTATTTTGTATTTGCCCGATGGCATATTTACCGGCAGGTACAATGAGCCATTTCCTTTTCCGCTTTTTATTGCTATTTTGGTTTGAAGGAAAACCTTGTTGCTGATGTCAATTACATCCACATATGCAAGTTTGCTCAGATCTGAAGGCGCGTTCAATATATCAT
>CAMPJQ010000553.1 GCA_946886925.1 uncultured Terrimonas sp. | reverse complement strand
CTTTTATCCAATTAGAGGGAAATTGATACGTTAGCACGAGTTCCCGCATCTTTAAATACGATCCGCTGTAATAAAAGTAATTATTCATCATTTGCCCGCTGGTGGTTTGCATAAAGCTTATATAATTGACTGCAGTTGTATTGGGAGCAAATTTCCTGGTATCAGAAACAATGTTTCCATGACTGTCATATTCAATCTCTCCGGAAGTTACTACAACACCAGGTCCTACATAAGTACTGTTGCCTGCATTGGCATCATCCCGGTACTGCGTTACTGTTCCGGGGGCAGTACCCCCCCACCACATTTTTTGATTGGTTGTGGAGTAGATCAGTCCTCCGAGCCGTCCATCTACTGATACATTCAGGGAAAAGTTTTTGTAACTAAAATTATTTTGCCATCCATAAATCCAGTCCGGATCGCTGGTACCAAAGTATTGTCCATAAGGCTCATAGGCCTGCATACCGTTATCGTAATAAATAGCCTGCCCGTCTGGAGTGCGGGATGCCGACATATAAATCCTGTCTGTGCGCTGCCCTTCCTTTATCTGGCCGATATATCCATCGGGATTATCTGTTGCGTCTTTTAACCAGCGATGCACACTGCTAAAATTGAAAGTAGTTTCCCATTTGAAATCGTTCCCGCGCACCGGCCAACCACTCACAATAAATTCCCAACCCCTTCTGTTGTAAACGTTGGCATTTTTCAATACACTGGTATTGCCACTGGCCTGCGATTGCGCAACATTTACAAAATTGTTATAGTCACGATTGGTAAAATAGGTGACATCAAAATTGATCCTGTTGTTAAAAAGCCCTAATGCTATTCCATACTCGCCCGACTGGGTGGTAGCCGGTATCAGATCGGGAGAAATATAGGTAGTTGGCCAAATAAGGGAAGGAACATTATTCCATTTTACACCAATACCATATGTAGTAAGATGGGCATATGGATTATTTGCATCTATAAAGCCGGTATTCACTTTAGCCCAGGAGCCGCGTAATTTCAGGAAAGAAACAACTGAAGGCAATCTCAGCACATCCGACAGCACAGCAGACACACCTGCAGAAGGATAAAAATATGCATTGTTTTTTATGGGCAGTGTGGAGGTCTTATCATAGCGGCCCGTAAAAGACCAGTATAAAAAGCCAAAGGTTTCAACATCTAACATTCCGTACAAACTTGCAGTTCTGCGCTCCCTAAAAACACTGAGCGCTCTTGGAGCATTAATGCTATTGCTTAAACTATAAAACTCAGGAATCGTAAGCCCATCTGTTGTAGTATAGGCTCCCTGGAGGCGACGATAAGCGTTGGCGCCGCCGGCTGTAATATTTACATTGAATTTTTCATTAAAATCATGCTGATAATTCAGTATTAAATCTGTGTTGATATCAAAATAGTTACCAACGTCGGTGGAATAATTGCCCCTTGAAATGTAATCATACGCGATATAGCTGTAAGGTTCTCTCAATTCACTATTGCTTGAATACTGATTGAATCCATTCCGGAATTTCACTGAAAAATCATCAGTAAATTTGTAATCAAAAGTTACCTGTCCAAAACTGTTGTTTTTGCGATATCCGTTTAAAAGCTGATTGGCGATAAAATAGGGATTGTTATACCAGGAAAGGTTATAGTTCCTTTGTTGCAGCCCTTCCTTTCCGGGCAGCCAGTAGTTTTTCAGATCGCGGATATCAATGTCGGGTCCAATCCATAAGATCAGGTTATACAAATAGTTGGGGGGACCATAGCCTACGGTTGGATAATTGTCGGAATATTCCATGTTGTACGTAAGCTTTGCATCCATGCTTAGCCTGGGGGCCAACTGATAATTACCGCCAATAGAAAATGATGAATTATTAACACCGGTATTAGGCACCACTCCTTTCTGAAAAACATGATTGGCAGCAACTCTAAAGGATCCTTTATCGGTACCAATAGACGCAGAAACGCTGTTCGTAGATAAAACACCTGTACGAAAAAAGTTTTTGATATTGTTGTTTCCGCGGGATATCCACGGCAACGGAATAAGATCGCCGGTAACAGGATCTACAGGGCTATTATATTGTGTTGTTTCATAATAACCGCTTGGAGTGGACGCATCTTTCTGATCTAACTTAGGTCCCCAAATCCATCCACCTCCTTCCGGGCCTCCGCCGGAACCATCTACATAGGCATATGCCCCCTGGTCTCCGTTACCGTAAATAGTTTGTACTTTAGGAATAACTGTATACCCCGTTTGAAACATCGTAGAGGAATTGACTTCAACTGAAAGTTTTCCTTTCTTTCCTTTTTTGGTTGTGTACATAATAGCGCCATTAACCCCGAGCGCTCCATATAAAGCCCCGGCCGCAGTACCTTTCAACACACTTATGCTTTCTATATCGTCTGCATTAATCTTATAAGGATCGGCGTCCGGATCGGGTATGCCATCAATGACGATCAATGGAGTTCTGCCCCGTAAGGAAATTCCCGGATTGCGAAACAAGTCAGTAGTGTTGCTGATATTTAATCCCGCTACTTTGCCCGTTAATGCGCTCAATGGTGTAGGCGTTTTTGTTTTGGCCATCGTTTCACCGCTCACCTCCTGCACAGCATAGCCCAATGTTTTCTGCTGCTTCTTTATGCCCAGCGCGGTAGTAACAACAACTTCGCTCAGTTCATTTGCTTCGTTCCGCAGCAGGTAAATATTGATTACCGTTCTGTTGCCCACTCCAACTTCCTGCGGGGTATATCCCAATGAAGAAAAGACCAGCACGGCATCCTTATCAACGGTGATGGAATAAACGCCTGCCATATTAGTAGTAGTGCCTCTTGAAGTGCCCTTTACAACCACTGAAATATTACCCAATGCAACACTGTCTGTTGCTGAATAAATGGTACCGGTTACCTTAATATTCTGAGTAAGACCGGCAGAACAAAAGGCCAGGAAAAGAAAAATAGAAAAAGCAGCTTTTTTCATGTCTGAAAAGTTTTGGAATGAAAAAAAAATTTAGCAAATAACCTGAGAAGCAAATAGCCCTGCCGGTAAAATGGCCTAACTTAGAAAATCACCTTAACAAATATGGTAAATAATCGCTGATTATAAAAATATATTGACTGTACATT